>JBEUIR010000207.1:0-4753 GCA_040415395.1 Candidatus Thiothrix namsaraevi | reverse complement strand
AGTTGTAGCTCCCACTCTCACCCCGGAATGCTACAATACCCTACGCTGAAACCCGCTACAGGCTTAGCTTGCAGCGGGTTTTTTCATAGAAAAAACGGTATCAAAACAGTAATAACTGGGCTGCGTTGACCTTTTTTTCCTGAAGTTTTGCCGTGCCGACCATCAACTTGATGTTGGCAAACTGCTTTTCACTGATTTGCAGGCAACGAACTGAGCCGGTTGGTGGCAGGTTAGCGGCAAGCCGTTTCAGGTGCGTTTCCGCATCATCCGAGCCATTGACAACACGCCCATAAACCGACCACTGAATCATGTCATAACCGTCTTTCAGCAAAAAACGCCGAAACAGAACGTATGCACGTTTGTCTAGTTTTGTCAGCGTAGGCAAGTCGAAAAATACCATCAAGCGCATAAATCGACGGGTCTCCTTACTCATGGCACGGTAATCCGGGCATCACCAGATTAACGTTCGCATCCTGCAACCGCTGCGAAAGGCTAATAACAGTAGCATCTATCAAAGCCAACACGGTGCTACTACCCTCAACCTCATCACCTCGTAAGCGTGGCGCATCCACATGCAGGATACTGACCAAGGTTGCTTTATCCTGTGGGGTTAATTCACGTTCCGGTTGCAACGGATAATTTTTCACAATCCACGCATCCACTAACGGGCGGTAAGGTTCAATCAGGTCATCTGCCAAATTAAAGGCATTTAACTCATTGCGATGATGCAAGCCAAACGCCGGTAAAAAGCCGTAACTGACCAGTGACCGCGCAATGGCAGATCGCACAATGCTGTAACAGTAATTCAAGGCCGCGTTGTAAAAACAATCATACCTTCGTGTGAAACCCGCATAAAAAAGGGCGGGGAAATAAATCACCGCCCCTTGGGACTCGAAGTTATCGGGGTCGCCAGACCGTACTTGCGAGACCAAATTCAACACTTGCCTTGCCAGCATCTGGCTATCACGGAATTCAAGGACAGCCGCCTGATTTCGCAATTTTTGCTGCACGATGCTTTGCCAAATACGTTTCTGCGCCGGAACACTCAGTGCCATTTGCAAGCGCATCACTTTCAACGCCCGACTATGCGACAAGTAAGGCATTAATACGCCGTTGGGGGTATGCATCGCGTTGACGGTAATGGTCACAATTCCAGCCTCCACACACGCTGACAATAATTGTGAAGTCAGCACTACCTGTGGTGTATCAAGCACCAAAACCGCAATATCTTCCAGCGGAACAGAAGCCTTTTCACCTTCCTGTTCCACCACCAATGCCCGATTCTTGAAGCTGAGTCGGGCAGGTTTGGTAATCACCACACTGCGCCAAGTCATGATTCATCACTGTTTCTTACTAGATTTCAGGGGTTGACGGGTCTCGTTTCGCGCCGGATAGAGATTGCCGAGCATATCGACGTGGAATTTTTCGACGGAAAGAGCGGTTTTGATACCAACGCCCTCAATTAATCCCTCTTTGCCAGTACGTCCAATACGGCGGTTACGATCATGAACCCAAATATCCAATGCTCCAGTAGATCGACTCACCGCAGAGTAATACCCTTCAATGATTGGCTTGCCTTTCACCGTTACTCGTACCCAATCGTTGGAATATAAACTGAATACGAATCTGTAAGTTTCGTCCATGACAACCCATTCGGACTCTGGTTTGTCACGGGTAACGGCTTTATTCGGTAATTCCCCTTTTGCTACATCAGAAACATACAGAGGAATAGCGAAAAACTTCCCCCCCTTCTCAAAAATATCTGCCCGCAACATATCACCGTTATTGGCAATTCCTCCCCGAACGGGTAAGCCACTTTTCTGTGTATCCAGCAAGCGGACACTGCGTACTTGCGGCGCATTGGCTTCTTTGCCTTCTTTACAAGGTTTATAGAGTGGTTCAGCAAAGGCTTTTTTGCCATCGCCTTTGTGTTCATGCAACCGTTGCTGAATCGCGGTGATCAAGCTTTCATTACGTGGGTCGTGTGCTCCAACAATATTGGGCAAATCCTGCAAGCGCAGTCTTTCCAGCGGCACTTTGACACTGCTAATACCTTGTTGAAGCTGTTTAGCGGAACGGATGGTTTCCTGATGCGCTGACCCTGTTCCACGCCGTTGTGGAGCGCGGGAAACCCGAACCGGAGCAACGCCTTCCAGTGAAGGAATGGCTGCGGCTGGATTAGGCGACAACCGTGCCAATAATTCTTTACGGAAACCTGCCCACGGTTGCGGAAAATCTTTTTCTAATTGCCGCAATGCTGCAATATCGACAACTTCACCAGTTTCTGGATCAATCGTATGCGTTTTTAAGTATTCCAACTCACCCCGTTGCGAATATTTTGCCAAGCGTTGCACAAACGCATGACTGCAAGCCGCCACTACCGCCGCATCCAGCGCATGATGCAAATCGCCATCAGCACGTACTTTAATCAATCCCCATCGCGCCCGCAAAAATGCGGTCAACTGCCCAGAAACCACCACAGCACGTTTACTGTCTGAACATTCCGCCAGTTGCAGGTGGGTTTCGACGTGATTCTTGAATAAACGACAGGCATAGCGAGTATCCGTGAGATTACGTTCCCGGAATTTTTCGGCTTCCTCTTGCCCAAAATCTTTACGCAACAACTTCATGCGTTTGGCTTGGCGGATTTTCTTGTTGCCCATGACCCATGCCATAAACTCGTGCCATTGCGATGAGTCATTTTTACCATCCAGATATTCGTAAGGTGTGCGGTTGCCTTTGTTGCGATTTTCGGTGGTGAGAACCAGCACTTTATTGTTCATGCCATCATCGAAGCTGCGTGAATAGGGCAACGCATGGTCAATTTCCACATAACCGTTTTCGTACAGGCGATGCAGGTCAAGTGCTTGCAGGCTATAGGCACACTTAGCATCTTGTTCGCGATACAGCCGCCATTTGATTAAATCCAGCCCTTTGGGTTCAAAGCCGAATTGTGCAATGAACTGCTTGATGTCTTCTTCTTTGTTGGTGCGGAATTCTTTTTGTTCACGTTCAATCCGTTTACGTTCCTCAAACGGTTTGCTCAAATCCCGTGCCAGTTCAATATGCACGGCGGAAGGCGCACCGTATTTTTGCACAATGGCATTAACCAGTTTGCGGGCTTGATTGAGCGAGCGGTACACCACGGGATTGATGACATCTTCTTTGCTGAAGGCAGGCAGTAAACGCGATTTTTGACCCGTATCTTTCTGGCTGTGATGGTGATAGCCCGCATCTTGTACCGCTTCATCATAGCGTCTGCCTTGTTCCATAAAGGGCAGAATTTTCAGCAGTGCTTTGCGCGATAGACGCACAAAATCCGTGAACGATACCTCTAACACTGCCTCAATAATGGCAGCTTCTACGCCTTGTTCACTTAACCAACGTCGGGATTCCACATCTTCTTTGAATACCGTGAGCGCGTAAGCCAGTGTATCCAAACGTTCAGTATCGAGACTGTCGCGCTGCCAGGCGGATTTTAAATTCGCACTTTCGTAAGCTTTGCGCAGGGTATGAAAATACTTAGCTTCAAACAGGGTTGACCCTTCTGGGTCTTTGTCGCGGTAATTGAGTCCCGCAAAGCGTTCAGCTTCGCCTAAATCCAACACCTTACGCACTTGTTTATAGGTGAGCTTGGCTTGCGTGAAGGGGAGTTGTAATAATACCTGCCGTTCACTTTCTGCCAATGGACGGGCTTGTCCAATGCCGCTAATCCGCAGGTTATTGAGCCGGGTTAACCAGACGAAGCGTTCAGCGGTGTGGCTGGCTTTGGGGGCGCGATATTCTTGGGTTTCAAACGTGCATTTGCCAACCAGTTTTAGCAAGTTATCCCCGGATAAAGCAGGGCGACGCGCCATCAGCAGCGTGTGTACACCTTGCTCTAACGTATCGCTGGTATGCGGATTGCCTGTCAGCCGTTGAGCCGCAAACAAAGTGCGTAGCTCTGTTTCGACATCAGCACGGGCAAACGTGTGTGTGTAATGCCCGCCTTTATTGCGTTTAGCGTCACGGAAATTGTCGTGTTTCCAAGCCAGTTCCCCGACGGTGCGGTAATTACTAGCCTCTAATAATTGTGCATTGTGATTAACGCCGCTGAGCATTTGCCCCGCTTTTTCATCCGCTTTTGCTTCACTTTTACGGGTGGACTGAAACCCACGGTGTTTGACCAAATGATAAAGCACCGTTGCCCATTCAGAGGGGGATAATTGCCTATCCAAACCTTCGGCACGTAATTGCCAGGGCGATGTATTCGGGATCATAAAAGCACAGGGTGAATGATCTGCTAACAAACCCGTGCGTTTAAACAAGCGGCGCAGGCGTAGCAAGCGGAATGCGCGTCGGTGTAAGCGCCGCCGAGTCAAGCGTGAGTCGCGCCGAATTTTATTCAGAGACTCGCCTTCTTTAGCGGTTTCGGCTTTGTTGAATGCACGCACATGCAAGCCAAGAATATGATCTTCTGCTAATAGGGCTGCCCCCACAGATGCCATACCAATGTCCAATCCGAGTACATACGGAACGTTACAGATTTCCCCAGTCATAAATCAGCCCTTGAATCCATAGAAGCTCTGATGATATATTATTAATCGCGTAGAGCAAATGTTGTTGCATTCCGGGGTGAGAGCCGTTGCTACAATAAGGTATAAATCCTTCGGGATTTAGCACCGAATCCAAACCCGACCTTGTGTCGGGTTTTCTATTTGGCGCACAATCATCCCTATGCTGGAAATCCTCTACCGCGATGAACATTTGGTGG
>JBEUIR010000206.1:0-4762 GCA_040415395.1 Candidatus Thiothrix namsaraevi | reverse complement strand
ATGCCGTTTGAAACCGAGTTGGTGACAAACGAAGACAATCTGCTCACTGAGTTGACCGACAAATTCTGGTATCAGCATTTCCTCAAACCCGATGCGCTGCATTTGCGCTTGTTGCAAAAACACGGGTTGACCCCGGATGGCTTGCTGGCAACCGTGCGCCATTTCATCGGCAAACCGTATTTGCACACCGAGATTCAGCCCGTCACCGCCGAGGCATTTGCGCAACGGCAAAGCGCTTTCGCGTCTGCCTTGCAGGCCTGCCAGCAATTTTGGGCGAGCGAACGTGAGGCGATCATTGGCTTATTACTGAGTGGCGCACTCAACGGCAGCACCTACAGCAAGCGCTATGTGCCGAATTGGGCGGGTAAACTTGATGCGTATTTTGCCCATCCGCTGGACTTGCCGTATGAAACCCTCGAACGCTTTGCCACCCCCGCGTTGACCGAAAAAACCAAAGATGGCAAAGCCACGCCCCAACACGCTTTTTTCACACAAGTCGATGCTTTGCTCGCTGCCCATGATGCGCTCTCTGACGGTGAACAAGCCGCGCTGGAATACTTGCGCCTGCAATTGCTGCATCATCTACGCGCCGAATTGCCCGTGCGTAAACAGCAACTCGGCATTCTCACCTTCGACGATTTGTTGTTGCACTTGCGGGATGCATTGGAACAGCACCCCGCTTTCCCGCCGCGTTTGGCGCTGAAATACCAAGCGGCGTTGATTGATGAGTTTCAGGACACTGACCCCATTCAATACGAGATTTTCGAGCGCATTTACCGCGATAAACCCGAACAGCCCGTGTTTTACGTGGGCGACCCTAAACAGGCGATTTACGGGTTTCGGGGGGCGGATATTTACACCTACCTCAAAGCCGCGCACAGCACCTCAGCGCATTACACGCTGCAACACAACTTTCGTTCACACCCTGACTTGCTGCAAGCACTCAACCACCTGTTCGCGCAATCCGACCAACCCTTCCGCAGCGACATCCGCTACGAAGCCGTCAGCGCCGGTAAACCGCAGGCAGATTTACGAGTCGAGCCACCTCTCACCCCCATCCGTCTTTGGGATTGGAACACACTCGACGAAGGCTACAACAGCGCCGCCGTACAAGAACGCATTGCCGAAGCCGTCGCCAACGACATTGCCCGCCTCTTAAACGCCGGTCGCGAAGGTACTGCGACAATCGGTGAACGCCCCGTGGAAAGCCGCGACATTGCGGTACTCGTGCGCGAAAACCAACAGGGCGAACAAATCAAACGCGCTTTGCTGGCACGCGGCATTGCCAGCGTGCAAAAGTCGCGTGACAGCATTTTTTGTACCCGCGAAGCCAGCGATTTCCGTGCGGTATTGCGGGCAATTGCCGAACCGGGCAATGAAGCCGCCCTCAAGCAAGCCCTTGTTACCGAACTGTTTGGTTTTACTGCTGAAGATTTATTCGCGCTGGATGAGACCCCGACGCTCTTGGAAGCCGAACTTGAAGCTTTCCACCGTTGGCATAAAACTTGGCATTCGCAAGGCTTCATGCCAATGTTTCGCCAGTGGATGTTGCAACGTCAACGCTATGCGCACTTATTAGCCTTGGCGGATGGGGAGCGTCGCCTCACCAATTTGTTGCATCTAGCGGAACTCATCCACACCGAAAGCCGTTTGCAAGGGCATGGAATGCACGCGCTGATCCGCTGGTTACAACAAAAAGCCGAAGCGGGTGAACAAGACGAAGCGCACGAACTGCGTTTGGAAAGCGACGAAAACTTGGTGCAAATTACCACCATCCACAAAAGCAAGGGGCTGGAATACGGCATTGTGTACTGCCCGTACTTGTGGGCAGAACGTGACGCGAAAGCCAGCACTTGGTTCAGTTGGTATGACGCGGATACGGGAGGGGGCGTGTCGCGCCTACAAGCCGAAGCCTTTGCCAGTGACGCAGCGCTTAAGTGTTTCCGCGCAGCCGAACAAGCTGAAAGTTTGCGTTTATTGTACGTCGCGCTCACCCGTGCCAAATACCATTGCACCATTGCGCTGGTTAGCGGGCGCATTAACCAATTCGACTATTATTCGGCACTCGGTTGGTTGCTGTTCGGCAAGTTACCGCAGGGCAGGGAAGTTCTCGGCAAATTGCGCAAAGACGGGATGCAACCCGACGAACGCCAACGCCTGATGCACGCGCAATTAGCGCAGGTGGTGGAACAGTCCGCAGGCGGTATCAGTCATGACATTTTGCCCGTTGAAGCAATACCCGTGCGCTACCAAGCAGAGAGCGGGCAATGGCAATCCAGCATTCGCCGTTACCAGCAACGTTATGTGCCTGTTCCCAAAGTCGGCAGTTTCAGCGGCTTGGCATCTGGCAAGGAAGATGAACGCCCCGACTACGACACGCTGGTTGTTACCCCGGTCGCTGAGCGAAGTCGCAGCGAGGCATTCCCACGCGGTGCAAAAGCCGGAAGCTGTTTGCACAAAATGTTGGAAGAACTCGACTTCACCCAAGCACCTGCCACCCAGCAGGACAGCGTATTGCTACCCGCGTTGAAACGCCAGGGCTTGCCCGAACGCTGGCTACCCGCCGGTGTGCAACTGCTGGAAAATACCCTGAATACGCCGTTGCCCGCCGTTAATCTGCGCCTGTGCGATTTGCCCAAAGCGCAACGCCTTGACGAACTCGAATTCTATTTTCCGGTAGAACGCTTGCGTCTAAAACCGCTGCAAACCTTGTTGCATCAACACTTGCCTGCCGGATGGGAAGCCATTCACGCCGCGATTGACAAGCTGAAGTTCAATGACTTAACCGGTTATATGAAAGGCTATATCGACTTGGTATTTGCCGCCGATGGGCAGTATTTTGTGGTGGATTACAAATCGAATGAGCTGGGCGCAACGCCTGCCGATTACCGCTTCGAGGTGATGCAAGAGGCAATGGCGGAACACCATTATTACCTGCAATATTTAATCTACTGTTTGGCATTGCACCGTTATTTACAACAGCGGTTGCCGGGGTATGACTGGGAACAGCATGTGGGCGGGGCGCTGTATTTGTTTTTGCGGGGGATGATCCCGGAACAGGCAGGTTCAGGCGTATTCTTCCACAAACCAACGCTTGCCTTGATTGAAGCGTTGGATGATTTAATGGGTCACTGATCAATGTGGCAAGTCGCGGGCGTATTCGAGCAAGACCGTTTCTAAACGGGCAAACGCTTCGGGTTTGGGGCTAGAACCCGGAAAACTTTGGTAAACCAGTTGTTTTTCCTTGCCATCGAGCATGATGTCAAGGGTTTGGCGGTAATGGCGTTGACCGGCTTTTGCACCACCAAAGGTATCGTGTTTGAGGGTGAGTGCGCCACTCTCTTTGATCACGGCATACAGGTTGTCGAGATCTTCGGGGCGCAAGGCGAGGCTGATGGTTTTGAGATCCTCCTCTTGCCAGCAAGGAGTGCTTTTTACCCATTGGGCACAACGTCCGGCGGTATCTTCAAAATAGGTGTAACTAAGGATGCCGTTTGCCAGTGTGATTTCGGTGTAGAAGCTTTCACCGGTAGCGAGAAAGCGTAGCGAGAACTCGTTGCCTGGCAGGGTTTGTTGGGCAAGGTTAGGGATTTTCAGGGTATTGGATTTTTCGGGAGGCGTAGGCATGGTTTCCGGCTCCGGTGTCACAAGGGTGGTGGAATCATCGGGTTGCAGTTTGTCAGCGTCGGGGATAATGACGGGGCCTGCCATTGATTCGATGGGGGGAGCAGGTGGTGGCGGGGCTGGCTCACGTTTTTCGCAGCCACTGAAAAGCAGCAACGTTAGCAAAAGCAGGCAGTAAGCAGAGGGGATGAAGTTAGCTTGTTTCATCCCCTGATTTTAGTTCATCTCGCCATGACTGGATGTAGGCGTTTGATCATTTCCTTGAAGACTTTTGGGTTAGCCGCGACCACATCGCCGGTTTTCAGGAAGGTGTTGTCACCTTTCATGTCACCGATCAGACCACCGGCTTCTTGCACCAGCAGCACACCCGCTGCAATGTCCCATTCATTCAGACCGAATTCCCAGAAACCATCAAAGCGCCCGCTGGCAACATAAGCCAGATCCAGCGCGGCGGAGCCGGGGCGACGCACGCCAGCGGTATCCGGCAGCAAGGCTTTCATGGTTTGCAGGTATAAATCGAGATTCTGATTAGCACGGAAGGGGACACCCGTGCCAAGTAAAGCATTTTGCATGGTGCTGCGTTCGGATACACGGATACGCCGTCCGTTCAACGTAGCGCCTTCACCACGGGCGGCGGCAAAGGTTTCATCACGCAAGGGGTCATACACCACGCCGACCATTAAACGCCCCTTGTGTTTCATGCCGATGGAAACCGAATAATGGGGGATGCCGTAAAGGAAGTTGGTGGTGCCATCCAGCGGGTCAATGATCCATTCATAATCGCTGTCAACACCTTGCTTACCGCTTTCTTCGCCGAAAAAAGCGTGGTCAGGGTAGGCACGTTGCAGCAAACGCACGATGCCTTGCTCGGCTTGGCGGTCAACCTCGCTGACAAAATCATTGTGTGCTTTGTTTTCGACATCCAGCTTATGCACTTTGTTGGCGTAGTGGCGAATGCCTTCGCCAGCTTCGCGTGCGGCTTCTATTGCTTTTCTGAGCATTGGGTGCATCAGCAAACTCCGGTACAGGGGATATTACGGGGCGTCAGGATAGCACAAACAGGCGGGTTTCTGCACGGTGTTACGAAAAGGAAAGAAAGTTCCAACAATTTTTTTATTTAAGTCAGAAAAAAAATCGA
>JBEUIR010000205.1:0-4767 GCA_040415395.1 Candidatus Thiothrix namsaraevi | reverse complement strand
CCAGCAATGATTCCCGCCAATTGCTGAAACAAGAACTTGCGCAACGTCAGGCACAACTGATGCAACTGACCCCAGCCAGCAATCCGTTGGAACGCGCTAACGTACAATACGAAATCGCGGAAATCATGCTGGAACTGGAAGAGCCAGGAATGCGCGAAGCCGCGTGGGGCATGACCCGCGAATCCTTCGAGATTTACCGTGACCGTGAATATTGGGAAGATGCCGTGCGTTGCTGCGATGTGCTGTACCGCTGTGATTTACCTGCATCTGTACCCGCTTTAGGTAATGGTTTGTGGCTGGCGGTCACTTACCCCATCAACCCGGAAGTGACGATTATCATGCTCAATCACCTGATTGATGCCACCCCACCCAAAGCGGATGGCGCTGCCGTTGCCGCTACCGTGGCGCACTACATTGCCGATTTACGCCTAGAAGGTGAAAAACGTGACAGCATGATGTTCCTGACCAGCGCCATGCTCGGCAAAGTTGCCGAACGCCACAGCAACGTCAACTCACAGGAAGCCATGAATTTGTGGCTCAACCGGCTGGATTTGCTTAACCCCAAAGTGTTTCTGCCACGTTTGGGGCAAGTGATTGATGCCATTGTGGAAGGTCAATGGTGGTATGACCGTGAAGCGCTACGTTCACGCTTGCCGGTGCATTAAGGCTTTGACTGGTTGAAGTAGCGGTAATGCCCGATGACCGGCCAGTAGAACAGGGCATCTTCGATATTCGTGCCATAGGCGACGTTATGCCCAACTAAGGGTCGCCCCTCTGGCGTGACGTAATGGGTCACAATACCGATGTGCGCCTGCCCTTTGCCCAAATCCCACGCCACCACATCGCCAGGTTGGTAATTGGCAGGGTTTTGGGTAATCGGCAAAGACGTACCCTTGCGCTCGAAAAAACGCATCAGGTTGTAGACGCGGCGATGATCGATATTAGTGTCCGGGCGCTTCAGCCCCCACTTACGCGGGTATTCGTGGAACGCCCTGCGCATGTCCTCATGCAACTCACGTTGCAGATCAATACCTTGGGCACGAAATGCCCGTACCACCACGTCCGCGCACACGCCAGTGGATTCAGGCACATCACCACCGGGGTATTTCAGGTTCACATAAGCAGGATCATAAGAACGGGTAACTTTCACCTGTTGATACACTGAATCCAACAAAGACCTGACATGCGCCGGTGGTTTTGGCTCCAGCACCGGAGGCGGCACAGGGGGCGTAATCACCGGTGGCGGAATAATCGTGACGGGCGGTGGGATCACCAATGGAGGCGGTTTAATAAAACGCTGATAAGCTTCCCACCCCAGATACAGGATCAGCACTAACAAAAACAGCCAGACGAAATACCGCATAAAATGACGCATAATGGCTTACATCGCAACCCAAATGCGCCCGTCTTCAACACTAACCGCATAGGTTTTCAATGGAATCTCAGCAGGTTCAGCCATTGGCGCACCCGTTTTGACACTGAATTCCGCGCCATGCAAGGAACATTGCACCCGATCACCGTGCAAGCAACCGAGGTACAAAGACGCATCTTCGTGGGTACACATATCATCTACCGCGTAAAATTCACCGTCTACGTGACAGATCAGAATGCGCTTGCCGTTGCCTGCGTCAACACGTTTCATCTTTCCGGGCTTGATTTCGTTTATACTACCAGCATCGAGTCGGGAATTATTCATGAGTATAGTTAACCAAAAAGTGTGGATTATGGGCTGTGGCGACATTGGTCGCCGCGTTGCACGGTTATACCAAAACGAGGGTACTAAGGCTATAGGCTGGGTACGCAGCGAGGAATCCTTGCACAAAGGTTTGGCACAAGGCATTGCCATGCGCCAAGGCGACGTGGATCGTGGCAGTTTCTTCCCGATTTTCGCGCTGGATGAAGCCTTGGTGTATTGGTTCATGCCCCCGCAACCGACAGGTGAAACCGATGACCGGATACGCCGTTTCCTCAAAGGTGTCGATGCCGCCCCCAAACGGGTGGTGTTAATCAGCACCACTGGCGTGTACGGCGATTGCGACGGGCGTTGGATTGACGAAACCGAGCCACTCAAACCCGTTGCCGCCCGTGCTAAACGCCGCGCTGATGCAGAAAACACTGTGCAAGAATGGGCAGCCCGTTTCGGCGGTGAAAGCGTGATTTTGCGCGTCCCCGGCATTTACGCCCCCGACCGCTTGCCGCTGGAACGCTTAAAACGCGGCGAACCGGTGCTGACTGAAGCCGAAGCACCTTGGACAAACCGCATTCACGCCGACGATCTCGCAATGGTCTGCAAACGCGCCATGGAAGCCACCCCCGCTGGCGCGATTTACAACGCCACCGACGGACACCCTTCAACCATGACCGATTATTTCAATCAAGTCGCGGATTACGCGGGATTACCGCGCCCGCCGCAAATCAGCATGAGCGCAGCCCAAGCCGCCATGAGTCCCGGCATGTTGTCGTATTTGCAAGAATCGCGGCGAATTCGTAACGATAAACTATTGACTGAATTAAACATCCGGTTACAGTACCCGTCCCTGAGCGCTGGTCTCGGCATGTTGAAAGGATAAGCCCATGATTGATTACGCCAATGACGATGAAGAAGACGATTACATCAGCCGCAGCCACTTCAAGCGCGAAGCGGAAGCAATGCAAGCCTTGGGCGAACGCCTGATTACCCTGCGCAAAGAGCAGCTCGACCAGTTGGATTTATCCGAAAAGCTCTACGACTCGATTTTGCTGGCGCAACGCTTGACCGCGAACGGCGCAATTCGCCGCCAACGCCAATTCATTGGCAAACTGATGCGCACTGAAATTCTTGAACCGATTGAAGCAAAATTGGCGGAATGGGATCGCGGTGGCAAAGCCGAAACAGCACGTTTGCACCGTTTGGAACGCTGGCGTGATCGCCTGATTAACAGCGAAACGATGCTGGGCGAATGGTTAAAAGAATACCCCGACACCGACGTGCAGCGGATACGCAGCCTGATTCGCAACGCGCAAAAGGAAGCTGAAACCAACAAACCACCGAAAAGCAGCCGTGAACTATTCAAACTACTGCGTGAAATTACCGCACACGAATCGTTGCGTTAACCGCGTTTAATCGTATTCGGTGTCTTTCCAGATACGCAAAACAGCGAATACGTCGGCGGGCGTATGGGTTTCGCGACCGGCGATTTCCTCGGCTTTGGCGATAACTTCGGGAATATGGGTGCGCAAAAACGGGTTGGTTTCAAACTCGCGCCCCAATTCAAACGGCACGGTAGGGTGACCTTCATCCAGTAACGCCCACGATTCTTCCAAACGCGCATCCAACGCGGGATTATCCGGCTCAACCCATTTGGCGAAACCGATGTTATCCACGGTGTATTCATGGGTGCAATACACTTGGGTATCAACAGGTAACTGTGCAATGCGTTGCAAGGATGCGTACAGATCATGCAACGTGCCATCGAACACCCGCCCGCAACCGTTAGCGAATAAGGTATCCCCACAGAACAGACTGCCTTCACCGTAATACACAATATGCCCAGCCGTATGCCCCGGCAATTCCATGACTTGAAAACGCAAACCGAGTGATTCCAAGTGGACTTCTGCACCTTCCATCAAGGGCTGATTGAGGTGCGGAATCGCCTCATTCGCGGGCCCGTAGACTGGTAAACCGGGGTAGGCTTGCAATAGCTTGTCGATACCGCCGACGTGATCGCGGTGGTGGTGCGTAATCAAAATAGCCACCGGCTGCTTTGCCATGCGCTGGAGCGCATCCAACACCGGCGTTGCGTCACCGGGGTCAACAATCGCAACGCCTGAATTGTCAGTGTTACCGATGAGCCAGATGTAATTATCTGTAAAAGCGGGTACTGGGGTTACTTGCATCATAATGAAACACCTTACTCGTGATTCCTGCTATTCGACTATACTGCATACTGCCTTATAATCGCATTTTTATCAGCAAAGTGGGGCAAATTTTCAGATGAACACACGCACAGGTCAGCTTTACATCGTGTCAGCCCCCTCTGGTGCTGGCAAATCCAGCTTATTGAATGCCTTACGCGAGCGCGTGAGTAATCTGGTCATATCGGTTTCGCACACGACGCGCCAGCCGCGCCCCGGCGAACAAGATGGAGTGCATTACCACTTCACCCCCGCTGAAGTATTTCGCCAGCAAGTAGCAGACGGTAACTTCCTTGAATACGCGCAAGTGTTCGACAATTACTACGGCACGTCGCGGCTCTCCGTCGATGCTTTACGCGAAACTGGCAAAGATGTGATCCTCGAAATTGACTGGCAAGGGGCGCAACAAGTCCGCGAACGCGCTGAATCCGTCACCAGCATCTTCATCCTCCCCCCCAGTATCGAAGCGTTGCGTTCACGTTTACACGGACGGGGGCAAGACAGTGCAGAAACCATCCAACGCCGGATGCGCGATGCCAAAAATGAAATGTCGCATTACCCCGAATACGACTACCTGATTATCAACGACGACTTTGCAACCGCACTGGATGACTTGGCTAGCATTTTCCGCAGTGAACGCCTGAAACAGGCGCAGCAATGCCAACAACACCGGGCATTATTCAATGCCTTGGTCGGCTAATGGCATTTAACGCGGTTAAATTTGCGCGGCGCTGGCTGGTGTTCTTGCCAGAAGGACGACGGCTGGAGCTTTATCCGCCTTGGTGGATGATGCGTATCAAAGTGCTGGCACTGGAAAATGAGTGGCGGCATATCCGCATTCGCCTGCCATTAACTTGGGCTTCGCGCAATATG
>JBEUIR010000204.1:0-4794 GCA_040415395.1 Candidatus Thiothrix namsaraevi | reverse complement strand
TAGGTACAGTAAAATGGGTATTTGCGCATAATGGGTTTGGTAGCTGCGCAAGGTTCTTGGTGTATAGTCCATAAAATTAATCTTGACGGCAATAAAAATTAGATTAGCGGGCAGGTATGTGCTGGCAGTACTGTTAGAGCGCTGCCAGGGGGTTGTGCTACAATCCTCGCATTCAACCGACCAATATGGAAAGCAATGACAACGCACCTAGATAAGGATGACATGCCCCCCAAAAAGCGCCGCTGGTTACGCTGGTTGCTGGAAGCACTGGTTATTCTCGCTATTATTTTCGGGGTTCGCACTTGGCAACAACATGGGATGCTGGAGGGCGAAGCGCCTGATTTTGAGCGTACTGCGCTAAGTGGTGCAGTTATTCACCTTGACGATTACCGTGGTCAGCCGGTGCTGCTGCATTTCTGGGCGAGTTGGTGTCCGATGTGCGAGTTGGAACAGGGCAGCATTAGCGGCATTGCTAAAGACTGGAAAGTGATCACGATTGCGTTTCAATCGGGCGGTGCTGAGGAAGTGCAACGTTACATGGAGCGTAATGCCATTGCTGAGTGGGTCACGATTGTGGATGAAGACGGTTCCCTGTCGGGGCAATACGGCATCAAAGGCGTACCCACCAGTTACGTGCTGGATGAGGAAGGCGTGATTCGTTTCCGCGAAGTCGGGCTAACCTCCGGCTGGGGGTTGCGTTTCCGTCTGTGGATGGCGGACTGGTTGGTTTAAATCTCTACGAGATGGCTTGCCACAACAGCAACAATCCCAGCCCCACCACCAGCAAACCGGCGACCCGTTTCACGGTTTGGTTGCGGGTAAACGTTGCCAGTTTCGCCGCTGCCGCGCCCATCAGCAAGAGGTTCGGCAACGTCCCCAACCCAAACGCCAGCATTAGCAACGCACCTTTGGCAACACTGCCCGCCGCTAACGTCCAAATCAGCACGCTGTACACCAAGCCACACGGCAACCAACCCCACACAAACCCCAGTGGTAAGGCTTTCGCGGGGGAATTCACCGGCATAAAACGTCGCCCCAGCGGTTCAATGTGCCGCCATAAGCTGCGCCCCGCGTTTTCCACTTGCGCCACACCCGCCCAGATACCCGCCAGATACAAACCCAGCGCAATGGTAAACAGAGCTGCGAACACTTGCAGACCGAGCCGGAAACTGTCTAACCCGCCAAATGACAGAAATGCTGCCCCTATTCCGCCCGCCAATGCCCCCGCGAGCGTATATCCCCCAATCCGCCCCGTGTTATACGCCAGCAGAATGGGAAAGAGGGTAGCAGGATGATTGCGTTGTGCGGCGGGTAAACTGAACGTGAGGGCGCTGACAATGCCGCCACACATGCCAAGGCAATGTACCCCGCCCAACAACCCGACCAGAAACGCCGCCAAGTAATTGGAATGGCTCAGCCAATCCCATTCCATTAATTAAGCGTCTGCCGTGCCTGATAATGGTCGCCAACAAAGCCGGTGAAGAAGTTTTCCAGTAAAGGGTGTTCGACAGGCTCGACGGCTTCCTCGGCTTCCAAATTGCGTTCGGCAACGTAAGCCACGCGCCCATCTTGATCAATCAACACGTGATACCACGGCTCTTCTTTGGTCGGGCTACCGGCTTCCACGTTTTTCTGGAACCATTCTTCGGTGCCTTTGAAGTCGGGGTCAACGTCGAAAATCACGCCACGGTAGTTAAACAGGCGGTGATGAATCACCTGACCAAGGCTGAATGAAGCGGTTCTTTCTTCCATCATGACAATTCCTCACTATTTTTCATAATCATACTCTATTTCCAATATGCGGCTACTGCGAGCGAATATCAAGATTCCTTGCGGATTTGCTTGATAACGGTGATGCGCCGCCGGTGCAATTCCTCCTTGATCTGCACCCCTTGGAAACCGGCTTGGATCACCGTTTGCACCTCCACCTGCTGACACGCCCGCAACGCTTCCCGAAAGTACGCGGCTTGCGGGTAAGGGCGGCTTTCAAAGCCTGTGCGCCCTTTGGAATCCGCTTCACACGCCAGCAATAACTGCTCGAAACGTTCGGGCTTGCGGAATGCATCGGTGACTTCCAGTACGTTCAACACAGTTTTGGCATGCAATTCCAGTGCCTTATGGATTCGACCGTGCTGTTCGGCAACGTGTTCCGCCAATTCGCGAAACCGATTGGGGATTTTTAAGCGTTCGCATAACTGTGTCGTCAATTCGCGGCTCAGGCGTTCATGCCCATGATGGCTGGGCAGTATGTCTGCCGGTGTCAGTCCTTTGCCTAAATCGTGGGTGAGGGCGGCAAAGCGTACTTCCGGTGCAGCGCTCAGTTGTGCCGCTTGTTGTAACACCAGCAGGGTGTGGATGCCGCAATCAATTTCCGGGTGGTATTGCGCGGGTTGTGGCACACCAAACAGACGCTCCACTTCGGGGAATAATACGGCTAACGCACCACAGCCGCGCAATACCTCGAAAAAGCGGGCGGGTTCGGGTTCGGCTAATGCTCGCACGGTTTCTTGCCAGACACGTTCCGGCACTAAAGCATCCACTTCACCCGCCGCCACCATGTCTTGCATCAGGCGTTGGGTTTCGCTAGCAACCTGAAAACCCAAGGGCGCAAAACGTGCAGCAAAGCGTGCTACCCGCAATATTCGCACAGGGTCTTCGCTAAAGGCGGCAGACACGTGGCGCAATAAACGTTGCTGCAAATCCGCTTGACCGCCGTAAGGGTCAATGAGCTTGCCGCTGGCATCTTGCGCCATGGCATTGATGGTCAGGTCACGCCGCGCCAGATCTTGCTCCAAGGTGACATCGGTGGCTGCATGGAACTGGAAGCCGTGATAACCCTTCGCTGTTTTGCGTTCGGTACGGGCAAGCGCGTATTCCTCGCTGGTGTGCGGGTGCAAAAAGACCGGGAAGTCGCTGCCCACGGGTTTAAAACCCTGCTGCAACATGTCCGCAGGCGTTACCCCCGTCACTACCCAGTCGCGGTCTTTGAGGGGTAAACCCAATAGTTGGTCGCGTACCGCACCGCCGACCAGATACCGTGTGATTTCATTCATGGGTTAATTATGGCGTTTGATAAGGGCTGAAGTATATCTTTTTTATAGTATATTAGCATAAGCTAATTTATTGATAAGTAAGGGCAAGATTGACCTAGCGCACGTTTTGTGGTGTCATTCACGTTGCTTTGGGAAATGCTGGCAAGTACTAAACTCAATAATTAAATTAATCCCTCTATTCATTAGTTAGGAGTTCGCATTAAATGGCTCATATTGTAATTCTCGGCGCCGGTACTGGTGGAATGCCCGCAGCCTATGAAATGAAAGAAATGCTCGGTAAAGGGCACGAAGTCACGGTTATCAATGAGCGTGACTATTTCCAGTTTGTACCGTCAAATCCGTGGGTTGCAGTGGGTTGGCGTACCCGTTCGGATATTACTTTCCCCATTGAAAAGTATCTTGCCAAGAAAGACATTAAATTCATTTGCAGCCGCTGCGAAAAGATTGATGCCGAAGGTAGCACGCTGCATTTGGATAACGGGCAAACCGTAAAGTATGATTATCTGGTGATCGCGACTGGTCCCAAGCTGTTTTTCCAAGAAGTCGAAGGTGCAGGCCCGCACGGTGGTCACACCAAGTCTGTGTGTGATGTCACTCACGCGGAAGATGCGTACACCGATTACCAACAGTTGTTGGCAAAAGGTTCTGGTCACATCATCGTGGGCGCAATGCCGTTTGCAAGCTGCTTTGGCCCAGCGTATGAGTTTGCTTTCATTGTGGATGCCGACTTGCGTAAGCGCGGGATGCGTCACAAATTCAAAATGACTTACGTGTCTTCTGAGCCGTATATTGGGCACTTGGGTTTGGGGGGGGTGGGCGACTCCAAAGGGATGCTCGAATCCGAATTGCGCAACCATCACATGCAGTGGATTGTCAATGCCAAAACCACCAAGGTCGAGGCAGGCAAAATGTATGTGACTGAGATGACGCCCAAAGGCGAAGTCGAAAAGGAACATGTGCTCGACTTTGACATGGCGATGATGTTGCCAGCGTTCAAGGGTGTGGATGCGGTGGCAGCCGTGGAAGGTCTGTGCAACCCGCGTGGTTTCGTGATTGTGGATGAATTGCACCGCAGCCCGAAATACAAAAACATTTACTCCGCTGGTGTTTGTATCGCCATTCCGCCGGTAGAAGCAACGCCTGTCCCCACAGGCGCACCGAAGACCGGTTATATGATTGAATCCATGGTCACTTCTCTGGTACATAACATTGCTGACGAGTTGAACGGCAAAGAGCCACACACCACGGCAACCTGGAACGCCATCTGTTTGGCGGACATGGGTGATACGGGTGCTGCTTTCGTCGCACTGCCACAGATTCCGCCGCGTAACGTGGCTTGGTTTAAGAAGGGCAAGTGGGTTCACATGGCGAAGATTGCCTTCGAGAAATATTTCATCCGTAAGATGAAGAAAGGCAGTTCTGAACCGTTCTACGAAAAGTCCATTTTGAAGATGATGGGTATTACCCGCATCTAATCGGATCTGACTGAGGAGTCAGGGGCACTTGATGGGAGGCACTGCGCCTCCCATTTTTATTTTTAGGACCCTCACCCCAACCCCTCTCCCTGAGGGAGAGGGGCTAAGAGGGATGTTATCTTGTTCCCCCTCTACCTTTGGGAGAGGGGGGTAGGGGGTGAGGGTGAAATTACCAAACGATATTTCAGTAACCGTTGCGCGGGCGTTAGCCGAGGACATTGGCACGGGCGATGTCACCGCCGGGCTGATTCCGGCGGATAAGCAAG
>JBEUIR010000203.1:0-4798 GCA_040415395.1 Candidatus Thiothrix namsaraevi | reverse complement strand
TATTCACCAGCCTGTTTTCCCCGCAACTGTTCCGTTTCCGTTCCGTATTCCACCACGTATTTACCACCGGCATTAGTGCGATTCCCATTGTGGCTTTGATTGCGTGTCTGATTAGTATTGTTATTACCTATCAGGGCGGCGGGCAATTGCGCGATTTGGGGGCGGAAATCTACACGGTGGATATGGTGGCGATTTCGGTGTTGCGCGAACTGGGGGTGTTGCTGACGGCGATTATGGTGGCGGGGCGTTCCGGCAGTGCGTTTGCGGCAGAAATTGGCTTGATGAAAACCAATCAAGAGGTGGATGCCTTGCAGGTAATGGGCAAAGACCCGTTTGTGATTTTGGTGGTGCCGCGTTTGGTGGCGCTGGTGATTGCCTTGCCGTTGTTGACGGTGCTGGCGAATATAATGGCACTGGGGGCGGCGGCACTGATTTGCTCTGTCATTCTGGATATTTCATTTGTGCAATTCTTTGCGCATGTACAAACCAATATTGAGTTCCGCACCTTTGTGGCAGGTTTGATCAAAGCGCCGTTTTTCGCTGTGGTGATTGCGTTGATTGGTTGTTGGCAGGGAATGCGGGTTTCCGGCTCTTCTGCCAGTTTGGGGGAACACACCACTAAAGCCGTGGTGGATTCGATTTTTCTGGTGCTGTTGTTGGATGCATTGTTTTCCATCCTGTTCTACCGGCTGGGGTTTTAATGATGGAAACGCTGATTTCGATTCGTCAACTCGTTACGCAATTCGGCACACAGCGGGTGCATGATGGGCTGAACCTCGACATTTACCGGGGTGAGGTATTGGGCATTGTGGGTGGGTCGGGGTCGGGCAAATCGGTGCTGTTGCGTACCATTTTGGGCTTGAACCAAGCCTACAGCGGCGAAATCCATTTCAGCGGGCAAGCCTTGACGCACATGCCCGCCGACGATTTTGCTCGCCTGAAACGCGATTGGGGCGTGATGTTCCAGCGTGGGGCTTTGTTTTCTTCGCTGTCTGTGGGGGACAATATCCAGTTTCCATTGCGGGAGTTTTCTGCTTTGAGCGTGGAAGAATGCCGTGAGTTGATGTATGTACGCTTGGAAATGGTGGGCTTGGAACGGGCGGTGGTGGATAAGTTTCCCGCACAACTGTCCGGCGGCATGGTCAAACGGGTGGCTTTGGCACGAGCCTTGGTGCTTGACCCGATCGTATTGTTTCTGGATGAGCCAACATCAGGGCTTGACCCGGTATCCGCTGAAGAGTTTGATCAGCTTATCGGCACTTTGCACCGCAATCTCAAGCTGACAGTTGTCATGGTCACGCATGACCTTGATAGTTTATTCTCAACGTGTGACCGCATTGCAATGCTGGTTGACAAGCAGGTGGTGGTGGGGACATTGCGTGAGTTGCTGGCAAACCCTCACCCGCAAATACGGCAATATTTCAGTGGCGGACGTGCGCGTGTGCTGCTGAGGGGAAATTGATTGGAACGGGATACCCACTATTTTCTGGTTGGTTTGTTTGTCATCGTGACAGCCGTGGCGGGGGTTTTGTTTGCCGGATTGTTTTACGATAAACCGTATGTGGATGCCGTGCACTATGACATCCATTTCGACACGCCTGTCGAGGGGCTGGAAAAAGGCAGTGACGTCCGTTACATGGGGATCAAGATGGGGGAGGTGACTCAGGTGTTTTTGTTGCCGGATAACCCGGCGCGAGTCGCTGTCAGGGTAATGTTGGAAACAGGGACGCCCGTGAATGCAGCGACGGTGGCTACCTTGCGCCAACAGGGTTTGACGGGTGTGCCGTTTGTGAATCTGGCTCAAGATACTGCGGTGAAACCAGAGCCGCTGGGCGTTAGTGCAGGCAATGCGTTTCCGGTGATTCCCACCAAGCTGACGGATATGGAGGCGGTGATACAACAATTGCCAAAGCTGGAGCAAAACTTGAGCACATTGGTGGCGGCAGCCAATGAGGTGTTCAATCCGCAGAACCGTGAACACTTGGCAGGTTTGCTGGAAAATCTGCACGAAGCCTCTGCCGGATTGCCGGAATTAATCGCCAACCTCAACCAGACTAGCCGTGAACTCAAGGTATTGGTGGAGCATCTCGATGGTGCGGTTCAGCGTTCCGAGCAGGGGTTGGCAGGTAATATGAAAGCCTTGCAATCCACCTTGGCCTCTATCAAACAGACGTCGCAGCGGGTGGATAAGTTAGTGCAAGACATCGACCGCGTGGTGGTGAACAATGAAGGACGTGTCAATGAATTGCTGGGGGAAGGGGGTGAAAACCTGAAGTCTGTGTTGGATGAATCACGCAAAGCCGCCGTGTCGGTGCGCCAGTTGAGTGAGCGTTTGGAGCAAAATCCTTCCCAGATTATTTACCAGCCTGTGCCGCAGGGAACGGAGTTGCCGCGATGAAGAAATGGCATTATCCCATTCTATTCCTGCTGTTACTCACCGCGTGTTCTGTGCCGTTGAAAAGTGATTTGCCGGTCGAGCAGACTTACCGTTTAGCACCGTCGGTGGCTAGCGCATCACAACGACTGAACGCGAATGTGTATGTGCCGAAAGTGACCGTCAGCCCTGCGTTAGATAGTGACCGGATTGTGTTGATCAAGCCGCTTTTGCAGCAAGATTTTATTGCGCATAGCCGTTGGCCTGATGATTTGTCGAGCTATTTGCACGCGGTGATGCTGGATGCGTTAGCGCGGAGCGGCAGTTTTCAGTCGGTTTCCGCGCAGATGCTGGGTAAAGATGATAATTACAAATTGCTGTTGCGGGTTGCCAGCTTTCAGGCGGAATACCCGCCCGCTGGCAAAGGCAGTGCAGCCGTGGAAATCGTGATGGATGCTTCACTCGTGCGGGTAAGGGATCAGCATTTGCTAGGGCAGTACCGTTATGCTGTGCGTAAGGAGCAGATTCCCGTCAGCACCAGCAAGATTGTGGCAGCCTTGAATCAGGCGTTGAGTGAAGTCATCGGCGCATTATTGGCGGATTTACAGCGGGACTTGTAAGGTTTCCTGCATCGCTTGCGGGCTAATAGGGTATTTTAGCACGGCATGAATAGGGAATAATGCCAGCAACTTATCGACGTATTGCGCTTCATTGGGTGGCACGAACACGATTACTTTGGTGTGTGGGGAAAAACGCTGCAATGCCCGCAAGGTCACGTCCAGATTGCACACATTTGCGCCTGCGTAGTTGTTGCCAAAGCCGTAGATAAATTCCCCGACCAGAAAATCCGGTGCTTGTTGCTGCACCGCTTTGTGTAACTTGCGAGCGGCGGTGAAGCGTTGTTCCGCAATACCAAGCTGCTGATACAACGTACTGAAGTTGGGGTGTATCGCTGATTCGATCAATGAAAAAAGTGTTCGCATAGTCCCGCCAATAATAATCCTGTCACTGCCAATTATCGCACGATAGGGCATAATGTCTGTATTCTTGCAACACACTGAAAACAACATGGCAAACAATCACCTTATTCCACGCCACCGCACCGTTCCTGTGAAGGTTGGCAATGTCACCGTTGGTGGCGATTATCCGGTCGTGGTGCAATCCATGACCAACACCGACACGGCGGATGCGGTACGCACCGCAGCGCAATGCGCGGAACTGTTTCACGCAGGCTCAGAGTTGGTACGTATCACCGTCAATTCCTTGGAAGCCGCGCAAGCCGTCCCCGACGTGCGTGAACGCCTCGATAAAATGGGCTGTAATGTACCGCTGATCGGCGATTTCCATTTCAACGGACACAAGCTGCTAGCGGCTGTGCCTGAATGTGCGCAAGCCCTCGCCAAATACCGCATCAACCCCGGCAATGTCGGGCGTGGTAAAAAGCGTGATGAGCAATTCGCGCAAATGATCGAATTTGCCTGCCGCTATGACAAACCGGTGCGCATCGGGGTGAATTGGGGGTCGCTCGATCAGGAATTGCTGGCAAGAAAGCTCGACGAAAACAATCAACGTGCGCAACCGCTGGAGCTCTACGACGTAATGCACGCCGCGCTGATCGAATCCGCACTGACCAGTGCCGCTAAAGCCGAAGAATACGGTTTGCCGCATGATCGTATTATTTTGTCGTGCAAACTCAGTGAAGTACAGGGCTTGGTGCGGGCTTACCGCGATTTGGCGAGCCGTTGCGATTACCCCTTGCACCTCGGTTTGACCGAAGCGGGCATGGGCAGCAAGGGCATTGTGTATTCCACGGCGGCACTCGCGGTGTTATTGCAGGAAGGCATTGGCGACACCATCCGTATTTCTCTCACCCCTGAGCCGCACGCTAAACGTGAAAAAGAAGTGATCGTCGGGCAAGAAATCTTGCAAGCATTGGGGGTGCGCTCGTTCACGCCGCAAGTGGTGGCTTGCCCCGGTTGTGGACGCACCTCCAGCGACTATTTCCAACACCTTGCCGAAGACATTCAAAATTGGCTGCGCGAACAAATGCCGGTGTGGAAAGACCAATACGCAGGTGTCGAAAGCATGTCAGTCGCAGTCATGGGTTGTGTGGTTAATGGCCCCGGCGAAAGCAAACACGCTAACATTGGTATCAGCTTACCGGGCAGCGGCGAAGTGCCAGTTGCCCCCGTTTACGAAGACGGACACAAAACCGTCACGCTCAAAGGCGATAATATTGCACAAGAGTTTCAGGCATTGGTCGAGGCTTACGTGCAAAAAACGTATGGATAACCCCAAAGGAGTGTTACATGAAAAAAGTCGCAATGCTGGCAATCGCTGGCTTATCCCTATTGGCAAGCAACGTCATGGCAGCCGTCAAGAGCGAAGCCGTATCTTATGAACTCGATGGCACAAAATTCGTCG
>JBEUIR010000202.1:1479-4808 GCA_040415395.1 Candidatus Thiothrix namsaraevi | reverse complement strand
AGGGTAACTAACGGCAAGGCAGCGATAAACCCGCCTAGTTTATCGCTGCGTTTTGCCAGTTCAGAAATCAGTACCACCAAGGCGGCAGTTACCGCGTATTTTGTGATAATCCAAGCCATGATGGTTGCCTCGCTGGTTTTAGCTGGTTTTAGCTGGTTTTACTTGGCGGATGTTTCCGCCGGAATCTCAAACTTCGCCATGCGTGGCTTGCCGTCAGCAGGCTGGATCATCGCCACTACTTTGTCACCGGCAACCAGTTTGACCTCGGCGGGCGCATCAAAGCGGTGTTCGTCGCCCTCTGCCAGTGCCATATCCGCTTCTTGCTTTTCCTTGCCTTTCAAAATGGTCAGGCGAACTTTGACTGTCTTGAGTGCGTCACCTTCCGGTAAACCTTCGGCATACAGGCTGACTTTACCGTCTTCTGCGATCACTAACTCGTGATGGATTTCGTCCACAATCGCGACAATCCCGCCATGATGCGGTTCATCGCCATGCGCGTGCCCATGATCACCGTGATCGTGACCGTGGTCATCCTTGGGGGCTTCTTTCGGTGCTTCCTTTGCGTGGTCGTGATCGTCGTGTTTATGCCCTTCGCCTGCCCATGCGATTGGGGCAGCCAGCACACTAAGGGCAACTAACAGAGTAGGTAATAGTTTCATGGTTTATCTCCTTGGTATTCAACAGTTAAAAAGTTAGAGAAGTTAAAGGGCTTCATCGCTTGCCATATCCAGCAGCTTTTCCGCTGATTTGCGCCCGAACAGCCAAAACATCGCTGGGGTGAGAAAGGTATCTAGCAAGGTGGAGCTGATCAGCCCGGAAAAAATTACCACCGCCACCGGGTGCAGGATTTCCGTCCCCGGCTGTTCCGCCTCAAACAACAGTGGCATCAGTGCGAAAGCCGCCACCAGTGCCGTCATCAATACCGGGGACAAGCGTTCCAGTGACCCCCGGATAATCATCGCACGGCTGAAACTTTCCCCCTCCAGCCGCATCAGGTTGAGGTAATGGCTGGTCTTGAGGATACCATTCCGGGTAGAAATCCCCGCTAGCGTAATGAAACCGATCAATGCTGCCACCGACAGCGGTTGCCCCGACAGCCACAAGCCAATCACGCTACCGACCAGTGCCAGCGGGATATTCGCCATGATCAGCAAGGCCAGTACCGTGGACTGGTAACGGCTATACAGGGTCAAAAATACTAGTAAGGCTGCTACAGCCGCCAGCAGCATGATGCGCTGCGATGCCTGTTCCTGCGCCTCAAACTGCCCGCCGAGGGTAATGAAATAGCCTTCGGGCAGTTTAAATTCTGCTACCGTTGTCCGCATATCCGCCACCACGTCCGACAATGCTCGCCCTTGCACGTTGGCGGATAGCACAATGCGGCGTTGCCCGTTATCCCGTGCCACCTGATTGGGGCCATCGCTTTCCTCAATCTTCGCCAGTTTGTTGAGCGGCACTTGCCCCAAGGGGGTGCTGATCAGCAAATCCTGCAATTGGGTGCTGGAACGTGCCGCCTCTGGCAAGCGCACTACCAGCCCAAAGCGGCGGTTGCCATCAATCACTTCGCTGATAGTGACACCTTCCACCAGCATTTGCAGTTCCCGCAGCAACGCCGCACCCGACAAGCCGTATTGCCCCGCCACCGCATAATCCACATACACCTTGATTTGCGGGGCAAGCACCTGCTTTTCCATATTGAGGTCGGTAATGCCATCAATGCTGCTGAGAGTTTGCTGCAAACGGTTGCCTTGGGCGCGTAAAGTGTCGAGATCATCGCCGAACAACTTGATGGCAATTTGCGCCCTGACCCCGGACAGCATGTGATCCAGCCGGTGGGAAATCGGTTGCCCGATACTGATGTCAGCAGGCAGCGGCGCAAGCCGGGCGCGGATGTCGGCATACACCGCCTCCATACTGCGTTCCGAGGTTTGCAGGCTGATGTCTAGCTCACTGTTATAAACACCTTCGGCGTGTTCATCCAACTCCGCCCGCCCAGAACGCCGCCCAACGTGGGTCACTTCCGGCACTGCCTGTAATAGTATTTCGGCTTGTGAAGCCATGCGTACTGATTCCGCCAGCGTCACGCCGGGGGTTAAACGCAGGCTGACCAATGCCGTGCCTTCATTAAACGGCGGCAGAAAAGTGGTTGGAAACAGCGGCACAAGGCTGGCAGTCAGCAGCACCGCCGCAGCCCCCAGCCCCAGCAAGGTACGCGGGTAATCCAGCACCGTTTCCAGCGCCCGCGCATAACCGCGCTTGAGCCAGCGCACCAGCCAGGGTTCGCCATGATCAAGCTGTTTCATGTGTGGCAGCAGGTAATACGCCATCACCGGAGTAAGGGTCACGGACACCAGCATCGACACCAGAATCGAGGTAATGTAGGCAATGCCCAACGGCACAAACAGCCGCCCCTCCATCCCCGGCAGGGCAAACAGCGGCAGGAACACCAGAATGATGATCACCGTGGCGTATACAATCGCGGAACGTACTTCCAACGTGGCGTGCAAAATTACCTTGAGCGCGGCAAGCCGGGTTTTGTGCTGGCGGTTGTTGCGCAAGCGGCGGATCACGTTTTCCACCCCCACCACTGCATCATCCACCAGCTCCCCAATGGCAATCGCCAAGCCACCCAGCGTCATGGTGTTGATCGACAAATCCAGATAGCGGAACACCAGCACGGTACACAAAATCGACAGCGGAATCGCCATCAGTGAAATCAACGTGGTGCGGAAATTCCCCAGAAACAGGAACAAAATCACCATCACCAAGACCGAAGCCAGCACCAGCTTGTGTTCCAGATTGCTGATGGATGCCTCGATGAAATCGGCTTGGCGGAAGGTGACACGCGGCTGTGCCATGCCTTGCGGTAAACTGGCTTTCATGGAATCAAGAGCGGCTTCAATTTTTTCCGTCAACTGGATGGTGTCTGCCCCCGGTTGTTTCTGGATAGCCAGAATCACGGCGGGTTTGCCATTCAACCCGGCATCACCGCGCTTGAGTGCAGGGGCAAAGGTCACGGTTGCCAGTTGTTTCAGCAATACCGCTTGCCCCTCTTTGGCGGTGACAGCCATGTTTTGCAGATCTTCCAGACTGGTGGTGCGCCCAATGTGGCGAATCTGGTATTCCCTGCCATTGAGTTCCAGAAAGCCACCGGATGTATTGTTGGCAAAACCCTGCAAGGCATCGGTCAATTGCGACAGGGATACCCCCAAATCCGTCATCCGGCGCATATCCGGCTGCACCTGAAACTGGCGCACTTCCCCGCCAATCGGGATGACTTGTGCCACGCCCGCAATCGACAGCAGGCGCGGGCGCAACACCCAATCGGC
>JBEUIR010000202.1:0-1379 GCA_040415395.1 Candidatus Thiothrix namsaraevi | reverse complement strand
ATTGCCACCATCATGATTTCCCCCATGATCGACGACACCGGCCCCATGTGCACCTCTGTACCGGGGGGCAAGCTGCTTTCCAGTGACCCCAGCCGTTCGCCAACCATCTGGCGGGCGCGGTAAATGTCGGTATCCCAATCAAACACCGCGTACACGATGGACAACCCGGCACTGGATACCGAACGCACCGATTCAATCCCCGGCAAGCCGTTGAGGGTGGTTTCCAATGGGAAACTGATCAGGCGTTCCACCTCTTCAGGTGCCATGCCGCCCGCTTCCGTCATCAGCGTGACGGTGGGGCGGTTAAGGTCGGGGAACACATCCACGGGCGTTTGTGGCAGTTGCAATGCCCCGTAAATCATCAGCATTGCACTCGCCACCAGCACCAGCAGGCGGTTGCCGAGGCTGGCGTTCAATAACCAGTTAAACATGTCAGCCTCCTAACGGATTTGGTTAATCAAATTAGTGGCTTGCACCACCACGCGCTCACCGTCTTTCAAGCCTGCGGTGATCATCACCCGTTCACCGTCCAGCGGCTGGTGTTGCACCACACGCGGGGCGTATTGTTCTGGGGCGGTTTTCACCCACACCACGGTTTGGTTGTTGGCATTGCGGGCGAGGGCTTCAGAGGGGACAGCGACACCTTGCAGGGTTTCGCGGGTTTGGACGGTGACTTGGACGGGGGAGCCTGCGGCGAGGGGAGAACCTCCCATCCCCAGCCCTTCCCCCGCAAGGGGTGAAGGGGGTAAGAAGCTGAAGCGTAGCGGGAGGGCTTGCTGGCGGAGTTGTTGGCTGTTGCCTTGGTAGCGGAGTGGCAGGGGGTGTTTGCCGATGGTGACGCTGGCGGCGGCGATATTGGCGGGTAATGCGGGGTCATAGGTGACGGCTTCCACCTGCAATTTGTCGGGGTCGATGATGTCCAGCAGCAAGTCGCCTGCTTGTACGGCTTGCCCGTCGGCGGCGTAGCTGCCCGTGACCGTGCCGCTGATGGGGGAGCGCACGGTTTCGGTAACGCCTTTTGCGCCTTTGCGGAACACGGCGAGGCGGGCTTGCAGGCTGCGTACCGTGGCGGCTACGGTATCCACCTCACTGCGCGGGATCAGATCGCCCAGCCTTTGCAGGCGTTGGTATTCCAGTTCTGCCAGCTTGAGTTGTTCTTGCAGGTCGGCGGCTTCGGCAGCTTGGTTTGTGCCTTCCTGTGCGTCTTTGGCAAGGGTAAGGGTGGCGAGGACTTGCCCTTTTTCTACCCTGTCACCAATCGCGGGCAGGCTGCCGTTGGCAATGTCGAGCCGTCCGGCTTGTAATGCCTGCACTTTGCTGCTGGCATCTGCCCCAGCGATCACTTGCCCGTTGAGTGTGAGGCTGCGCGGCAAGGTTTC
>JBEUIR010000201.1:0-4814 GCA_040415395.1 Candidatus Thiothrix namsaraevi | reverse complement strand
TTGGTTGGTGTAGTGGTTGGAGGTGTTGTTGTGTATGGTTTATTGTGATGTGGTTGATTTGTAGGTGTAGGGCTGAAGCATTTGGGAGAACACGCCATGAGAATGACAATGGCTAACGTTAATCGGATGGTTGCCGCTTGGCTACTGGCATTGATGGCGTTGGCGACACCGTATGCTGTTTATGCAGGTGAAAAAATTACTAAGCCGTGGGTAACGGGATACATCACCGGTGAATGGCATCGCAGTGATGGAACCATTGGTATCCTTAATGATGAGGACTGGAATACCTTGACTCATGTTATTCACCATGCGGCAGGTCTTAACAGTGATGGTTCACTGGACATGAGCTATGGTGGTTGGCAGCTTAGCAGCCAAAGTCGGCGTACTGCATTGATTGAGCAGGCTCACGCTAAAGATGTAAAAGTTTTGTTTAGTGTCGTGAATTTCGGCGGGTATGCACCGGTATTAGCCGATCCGGCGAAGCGGCAAACCTTGGTTACTCAACTCATTAATGTGCTGAAAAATGGAACTGGCCCCGGTTATGACGGGCTTGATATTGACCTTGAACCCGTCACTGCGGACAGTTCCGGCAATAACCCCAATTACGAAGCTTTCATCAATGACTTGCACACTCAAATGAAGACGATTAATAAAACCAACAATCCCGGTATGTTGGTGGATCGCCCTTTACTAGCCATTGCGACGGGTATTGAGGTCGTGGCTGATAATGGTGGCGGGGATTTGCGCAAGCTCTTGGCTAAACTGCAAGATAAATTGGATCAAATCAACGTGATGGCGTATGACTTGTCTACGATCAATGAAGGGATCGTTTGGCACGACGGGGCATTGTATGACGGTGGTAATAAATATCCTACCAATTCTGCTCGCTCGGTGGTCTCTGCGAATCGCGCTATTCAGCAATTTATTAGTGGTGGGGTGTTACCCAGCAAATTAGGTCTCGGTATCAGTGCTGAAACGCGGGTGTGGCGTGGCGGTAAAGTAACGGGCTCTACTGATGGCGTGACCGCACCACTGCAAGCATGGACAACAGAGCCACTGTGGTGGATGAGTAGCGGGGTCGACCGTGGGCGTTATGCTCAATTGATGAAGCCGGGCTATCGCTGCATTACAGGTTCTACTGATGATTGCAGTTACAAGCCGGAGTATTACCGTTGGGATGATCAAGCCAAAATGCCTTATCTCAGCATTAATAAAACAGGCTCAGCCAGTGATATGTTTATTTCTTACAATGACCCCCGCTCTGTTTCGGAAAAAGTGAAGTATGTTAAGGAAAAAGGCTTGGGCGGCGTGATGCTGTGGGAAATGGGGCGTGAATGCTTGCCACCGGGCGCGGGTGGCGGTTCTGTTGACCAGTGTGTTTCTGGCGACGGTAATTATCGCCCACTCTTGAAGGCGATTCGCCAGACCCTGCGCACCGGGACTGGCAAATACAAGCCGTTGCTGGTACAGCCTTAATGGCACAGGTGTTGCACCAAACGCACCCAGTAACTTGCCCCTAGCGGCAAGATATTGTCATTGAAATCGTAATACGGATTATGCAAGGCGCGGCTTTCAGTCGCGTCGCCATTGCCTATCCAGATGTACGCGCCGGGGCGGTGTTGCAGCATATAGGCGAAATCTTCCGCGCCCATGCTCGGTGGCGGGTTCCATTGCACACATGCCTCGCCCACCAATGCGGTCGTGACCTGATAACACACTTCGGCATTGCTGGCGTGGTTGATGGTTGCGGGGTAGCCTTCCATAAAACGCACACTGGCACTGGCAGCAAACGCTTGAGCGGTGTGTTCCACCAACTGTTGCAAGCGTTGTTTCAGTAAGGCGCGATCTTGCGGGTCAAGGCTGCGGATAGTACCGTGCAAACTCACGGTTTCAGGAATCACATTGTAAGCACTGCCGCCTAGCATTTTGGTAATGCTAATCACGCCGCCGCTGGTGGGTTTTAAGTTACGTGCCACAATGCTTTGCGTTGCCGTGATAATGTGCCCCGCGACCAATACTGGGTCGATGACCGTATCCGGCATGGCAGCATGACCGCCTTGCGCTTGGATTTCAATGTCGAAACTGTCGGTCGATGCCATGACCGCACCGGAATGCACCGCAAACTGCCCGGTTGGAATCCCCGGCCAATTATGCATTCCGTACACTTCGGTGATGGGGAAACGCTCGAATAAACCTGCCTCGATCATGCGTTTTGCCCCGGCATTGCTTTCTTCAGCGGGTTGGAAAATGAAATACACCGTTCCGGTAAAATCTGGGTGTTGCGCCAAAATCGTGGCAGCTCCCAACAGCATGGTGGTGTGACCGTCATGCCCGCAACCGTGCATTTTACCGTGATGGCAGGAGGCATGGGCGAAGGTATTCAATTCGGTCAGCGGTAGCGCATCCATATCGGCACGTAAACCAATGTGTTTAGCGCCGGGTTGCTTGCCGTGTAGCACACCGACTACGCCGGTTTCACCAATACCGGTGTGAACTTCTAAACCCAGTGCCTGCAAACGTGCGGCAACTTGGGCGCTGGTGCGGAATTCTTCGTAAGCGGTTTCGGGGTGTTGGTGAATATCCCGCCGCCATTGTTGCATAGCGGCGTGCAGGGCGTGGCTGGCGGCAATCGGGTCGAGGTTGGCGGTCATATTACATCCTTTCTTTTCGTGTGTGGTCGCGATTTTATGGGGGAGGTCTGGTATTCTTCTGATGATTCATCCTCTCAGGTATCACACTCATGAAAAGACTACAAGGCATCATGTTATCAGCCGCTTGTTTAGCAGCAAATCAGGTGCAGGCGCAAGAGCCACCTACCACAGCACCACAATCCGCAGTGCCGAATGCACTGACGTTTGCACCACAGGCGCAGCAGCCAGTGGTTTACCCGTATGCTAATTACCCCAGCTATAATTACAGCAACTATGGTTATTATTACCCGTATGCGCAGCAACAACCGGCTTACAACACTTATAACCCGTATATGCCGCAACAACAGGCATACAACGCTTACAACCCGTATGCGCAGCAGTATAATCCCTATGCCGCGCAACGCATGATGCCATACCCGCAACGCCCGCCTGTCCAGCAGACGAAAAAGGAAGTCAAGCCGTGGGGTGATACCCGTTATATCTGGCCTGATTTTTACACCGATTTTACCGGCGATGCCTTCGATAAAATGATTAATGCGCCTTACGACATGGGTAGGATGCCGGGTGGCTGGCAATTTCCGTCGATCAGTATGCCGGACCCGGTAACAGTGAGTGATGCAATTGCCAATCAAGTACCGCCATTTGCTGAAGAAGCCGGTAATATGGTTCCAGTGGATGATGTGGGTAATATTATGCCATTTAAATAATGCCCCAACTGTGCTAAGCTATCAGCCAATTTTTTAAGTTAAATAACAGTAAATGATAATTGGAGGCTTGAATGTATTTGCCGAAAAACCTGTTGGCTTATGGGGCAGCAACAGCGCTGGTATTGAGTTTGGGGGCGTGCAGCTCAACACCGGAAAAATCCGAAACTGCGGATAACAACAGTGCTCAGCAAGTGAGTAAACAAGGGCAAGCGCCAGTAACAGCGCAAGCGGATCAAGCACAAGTTCTCAGCTATGGCGGCAAAGGGGTTGGTAATTATGCAGCCGCCAGTTTGGGCGGTGATTTTGCCGGAAATGCTCAATTATTGAATTTCATTGAAAAGATGGTTAATAGTCATGGGTTTAATCGCCAGTATTTGTACGGTGTATTTTCACAAACCCGTAACCGTGATGATGTCGCCCGCCTCTGGGCAGGTTCGAGTTCCGACCCCGGTAGCCCGAAAGGTTGGCACGCTTACCGTGACCGTTTCGTCACTGCGGCGAATGTGCAACGCGGTGCGGAATTTTGGCAGCAGTATTCACCGCACTTACAACGGGCGCAACAGCAATACGGGGTTCCCACTGAATACATTATCGGCATCATGGGGGTGGAAACCCGCTGGGGGCGCATTCTGGGGAAACATCGGGTGATTGATGCATTGGCGACTTCTGCCGTTGTGAACCAGCGCCGTAGCCAATTTTTCTTTGACGAATTGAAAAACTACCTGCTGATGACCCGCAGTGAACGCATGGACCCGCTGGCACCAAAAGGCTCGTTTGCGGGTGCAATGGGGTATGGGCAATTCATGCCAAGCAGTTTCCATGCCTATGCGGTCGATTTTGATGGCGATGGTGTGCGTGACTTGTGGAATCCCGTCGATGCCATTGGTAGTGTGGCGAATTACTTTGCGCAGCACGGTTGGCAGCCAGGTGGCGAAGTTGCCGTGCCAGCGCAAGTAACTTCTAACCAGTACGCTAGTGTGCCGGATGGTTTTAAAGTGAAATACTCGCTGGCTGACTTGAACCGGATAGGTGTTACTCCGCAATACGGCAAGGGTTCAGCGGGTACTGTGCATTTATTGGCACTTAGTACCGTGCCGAATGGTTATAAAGAACCGTGGATTGGTTACAAAAACTTCCATGTCATTACCCGCTATAACCGCAGCAATTATTACGCTATGACCGTGCATTTATTGGCGCAAGCCGTGCGTGAGCGTGTGGGTAAGTAGGGCGTGGCACGTGCATGCGCTTAACGTGTGCACGTGCCTTTCATTTTCAAAACCAGCCTTTGCGCTTGAAAAACCAATAAGGTGCGACGCCCGCTAGAATCATTAAACCAATCGCCATAGGATAGCCAAATGTCCATTTTAATTCCGGCATGTACTCGAAGTTCATTCCGTTAGCAGCGGCGACAGCGATTGCGTTGTATGAATACCACGGCAAAGATTACCCTTACGCT
>JBEUIR010000200.1:2315-4866 GCA_040415395.1 Candidatus Thiothrix namsaraevi | reverse complement strand
AAATTATGCCAACTGAAATCCGCTTTGGCGCATTTGTGCGTGAAATTACGCTTCAGCAGCAACAAATATCCTACAACAACCTCACCCCAAAAGTGTGGCACGCCGCTGATGGCAGTGAAATTCCCTACCGCGCCCCCAAAATCCACCTGCGCTGGATTGATGCTTACCGCCTGATTCAACCCTACATCAGCAGCCGTCTGATGGAACAAGTGCAAGCCGTGGTCCCACTCGCACTATACCTCGTGCTGTTCCAGATTTTTGTGCTGCAACAAGGCGTTGCCGATGCTGGCCTGATTACAGGCGGCTTAGTCGCGGTGGTTCTGGGCTTGATGTTTTTTATGGAAGGCTTAAAAGTCGGTCTGATGCCATTTGGCGAAGCACTCGGCAATACACTTCCCGCCAAAGCCACCTTGCCGGTGGTACTCAGCATTGTCTTTCTGCTGGGTATTGGTGTCACCTTTGCCGAACCCGCCATTGGCGCATTGAAAGCCGCTGGGCAAATTGTGCAAGTCGAATCTGCCCCCTACCTCTACGCTATGCTCAACGAATGGGCAGAAGTGCTGGTGTTAGGGGTCGGGATTGGCGTAGGCGCTGCCGCCATCCTCGGCACACTGCGCCTGCTCAATGGCTGGAGCTTAAAACCGCTGATTTACTTGTCACTCATCCCGATTATCGCCCTCACCGTGTTCATGCAATTTGACCCCGAACTCAGCAAAACCTTAGGGCTGGCGTGGGATAGCGGCGCTGTCACTACCGGCCCTGTCACCGTGCCGCTGGTGCTGGCATTGGGGATCGGCATTGCCGCCGCTGCGGGCAAAGGGCAATCCTCACTGTCCGGCTTTGGCATCGTCACCTTAGCGTCGCTATTCCCGATTCTCAGTGTGCAATTACTCGCGCTGTATCTTGCGTTCACCACCACGCCCGCCGAGATCATTGCCGCCGCCGCCCACGCCCAGCAAACACTGGAACCGGCATGGTATAGCCAAACCCCTTGGCTGGAAATCATCGCTGGTTTACGCGCCATTGTGCCGCTGGTGCTGTTTTTGCTGCTGGTCATGTGGGTAATCCTCAAGGAAAAGCTCCCCGAACCCGGTCAAATCGCCTATGGCATCACCCTTGCAGTGATCGGCATGATCATGTTCAACCTTGGTTTAAGCTATGGCTTGGCGAAATTGGGCGGGCAATCCGGCAGCCTAATTCCCGCTGCCTTCACCGTGATTGAAGCGGTGACGCATAGCCCACTGTACAGCGCCATACTGGGTTTATCGCTGGCATTATTGTTTGCGTGGTTGCTGGGGTTTGGAGCAACCTTAGCAGAGCCCGCCCTCAATGCCCTCGGTCTAACGGTCGAAACGCTCACCAACGGTGCATTCCGCAAATCGGTATTGATGTATGCGGTATCATTTGGGGTAGCGTTTGGCATTGCCTTGGGGGTAGCGAAAATCATCTTCAATTTCCCACTGGCCTGGCTGCTGATTCCGGGTTATTTGCTGGCAGTTATCCTCACTTACCTGTCTAGCGAAGAATTCGTCAATATCGCCTGGGATAGCGCCGGAGTCACCACCGGCCCCGTGACCGTGCCACTGGTGTTAGCGATGGGGCTGGGCGTGGGTAATGCGGTCGAGGCGATTGAAGGTTTCGGCATCCTTTCAATGGCGTCGATTTGCCCGATTATCTCGGTGATGCTCACCGGCTTGTGGATACGCTGGAAAGTCAACCGCAAGCAACGTTACTATGACCAAGCCCCCAAACACGCTTCCACCCAAGGTAAACCCGCATGAGCAAACGTGAAATTGTTGTCTTGACCGATGTCGCCCTGATCACCGCCATTGTGCAGCGCGGTCTAGCGGATGAAATCGTCAAAGCTGCCCAAGAAGCAGGCGCACAAGGAGCAAGCATCCACTACGCACGCGGGCGCGGGGTACGCGAACGCCTCGGCATTATGGGCTTAGCCATCGAAGCAGAAAAAGAAGTCATCAATATTGTGGTATCGACCGACCAGCTCGACCGCGTGTTTGAGAAAATGTATCTGGCAGGCAAAATGGATACGCCCGGCATGGGCTTTATGTGGGTCACGCCGCTGGAAAAAGCCGCCACCTTCATTCCCCACGAAATCGTCGAACGCCTCACCGATTACCCACGTCAAGGCTCATGAGTCCGCCCAACATGTTAAGCGTTACCCCCACCCTCATTTCGCAAAAAGTCATCACCTGTATCCTGCCCAAAGGTCGCGCCATGAAGGTAGCCAAAGCCTTAACCGAAGAACGCAGGCTGACCGCAGTGGATATTCATTACGCACGCGGCAATGGGCGCTTAACCCCGCTACGCTATCGCGGCATTGGCGAAACCTCGGAAAAAGAAGTGCTGACGGTCGCCGTCCCCACCGAACAAGCGGACGAGGTGTTTGAATACATCTACGAACTAGCTGAGATTAATCGCCCTCACGGTGGCTTGATGTACATGCACGGCTTACTCGCTGCCACGCCTTACACCTTGCCGGAATTGCCCGAAGAAGAGGCATAGATGCGATGGCTTAATAGTGGTAACGGCA
>JBEUIR010000200.1:0-2215 GCA_040415395.1 Candidatus Thiothrix namsaraevi | reverse complement strand
TACAGTACCGACATTTCGTGAAAGTCGCTGTCTTGCGTTACCAGTATGTAACCGTTCTGCTGTGCATACGCCCACACCTGCCTATCATTTGCCGCATCCATGCCCAATAAGGCGATTTGTGAGGATTCCGGGTAAGCGTCCAGAATCGCGGGAATAACCCGCCGTGACAGGTTTTCATCAAGCAATAACTTCATGCCGCTATCAACACCTGCAAAGTGTGTTCACGATTCGCCGCGAATTGTAGAGAGGCGATAATGTCCGCCGCTTCCAGTTCCGGGAAGTCTTCAATAATTTCTTGTGTATCCATGCCAGCCGCAAGCCAGCCCAACACATCATAAACAGTAATCCGCAAGCCACGAATGCACGGCTTACCGCCGCGCTTGCCCGCTTCAATGGTGATTCTGTTGTTTATCGGTGCGCTCATTGCACAACCTCCCAATTTCAAATTAATAGTGGTAACGGCATTGAGCAATATACAGGTGGTCACTTTCCACCTTATACACAGTCCGGTGTTCTTCCGTGATGCGCCGTGACCAATACCCCGCCCACTGGTGCTTAAGTGGTTCGGGTTTGCCCACGCCGTCAAACGGGGTGCGCTTCATATCCTTGATTAGATCATTCACCCGCTTCAATATTTTGCGGTCGGTTTGCTGCCAGTGTAGGTAATCATCCCACGCATCATCAGCCCAACATAGCAGCATTATTCCCCCTCCACGATGTCACGCACCACGCCCCGCCCTGCTTCCAGTTGGGCAATAGCACGGTTCAAGCGTTCGGCATTTTTGGGGCTTGCTGCCAAGTGTGCCGTTTCTGCATAAGCGTTGTATTCATCCAAGGAAATAAGCACCGCCGCCGTGCCGTTCTGCCGGGTAATCAACAGGGGTACGCGGTCTTGCTCCACCTTATCCAAGGCATTCGATAGCCCTTTTCTGAAAGCTGAATAACTGATGGCTTCCATGATTCACATCCTCATTTTGTTGGTAAGTACGTATTATTGTACTCACTTTTGCCCTAAGCAGGTGTTGAAGTTTTCCACGGTGACAGACACACAAAAGCCCTTGCAGATTGCGACCTGCAAGGGCTTTTGAATCATCATGGTACACCATGATACAGAATTTTGGCTCCTCGAACTGGACTCGAACCAGTGACCCACGGATTAACAGTCCGTTGCTCTACCGACTGAGCTATCGAGGAACGGTCGGTGTTGAGGCGCGTATACTATAAGGCGAATACGCTTCGGTCAAGCAATTTTTTTAGCCGCATCACGTAATAATTCAACACCCGCATTTTGCTTATGCGCATTCTCGCTGATCAGCCGCCGAAACGCCCGCGCCCCCGGCATTCCTTGGAACAAACCGAGAATGTGGCGGCTCATGTGGTTCAATGCCACGCCCGCCGCTTGTTGCGCTTGCACGTAATCCAAAAACGCCTCCAGCACCGCCTTACGATCCTGAAACGGGTCATCCACCCCGTAAAGCGCCGAATCCACTTGCGCCAACAACCACGGATTATGGTAAGCCTCGCGCCCCACCATCACCCCATCGACGTGCTGCAAATGCTGCTGGCATTGTTCCAGCGTAGCAATGCCGCCATTGATAATAATCTCCAGATGCGGAAACGCTTGCTTAATCTCATACACCAAATCGTAACGCAAGGGCGGAATCTCACGGTTTTCCTTGGGACTCAGCCCTTTCAACCACGCCTTACGCGCATGAATAATAAACGTCTGGCAACCGGCTTGCGACACGGTGCTAACAAAGTGCTGCAACCCCGCGTAATCATCCTGATCATCAATCCCAACCCGGTTTTTGACCGTCACCGGAATATTCACGACGGCTTGCATGGCGCTAACACATTCCGCAATCAAATCCGGCTCCGCCATCAGGCAAGCGCCAAACGCGCCTTTTTGCACCCGTTCGCTGGGGCAACCGACGTTGATGTTTATTTCATCGTAACCGTAACTTGCTGCCAGACGCGCACATACCGCCATTTCCTGCGGCTCACTGCCACCCAATTGCAACGCCACCGGGTGTTCTTCTTGATTGAAGCGTAAATGACGTTCAGGGTCGCCATGCAACAATGCGCCTGTTGTCACCATTTCGGTGTACAGCACGGATTTTTTGGTCAATAAACGGTGAAAATAACGGCAATGGCGGTCAGTCCAGTCCAACATGGGCGCTACGGTAAATTTCCTGTTCAGCTTATTCATATAATA
>JBEUIR010000199.1:0-4867 GCA_040415395.1 Candidatus Thiothrix namsaraevi | reverse complement strand
GGATTTTGGTAAAAGCGGATCAAATCCGCCAAATTGAGCGAACGGTAGGCGGGGTCAGGTTCGGGAAGCGTGAAACCTTGCCAAAAAGGCTGGCACAACGTTGATGCGGCATTAGCCACTGGCGGCTCAATGTACGAATTATACGTAAATAAACCATCATCACCCCGCAAGTATTTTTGGCTAAACGCTTGCAACGGGTGTTTGGTCAACAGCGCATCGCGACAACCGGGAGTGCAACGCTCCAGATAATCCATGAGTTCGCTCACCAGCACCGAGGGGGGCAATTCGCTATTATCGTGCGGGCTTTGCCCGACATAGCTGAGGTACAACCAATCGCGAGCCGAGAGGATACTTTCCAGAAACAAGTAACGGTCTTCATCACGCTTGAGACGGTCGCCCCGTTTAATGCCTTGCCCCATGCGGTCAAAACTGGCGCGGGCATCACGGCGCGGGTAAATGCCGTCATTCATGCCAATCAGCGCCACAAACCGAAACGGCACGGTGCGCATCGGCATTAAGGCACAACAGGTAATCCCGCGCCCCAAAAAGCCGTCGGACTCACTGCGTTTATCGAGTTGTTCCGCCAAGGCACTTTGGAAAACCGCCCATTCCAGCGGCTGCCCGAAACCGGCTTGTGTTACGGTTTTTTCCAAATTATCCAAGGCTTGCCACACGGCTTGCAGCGGCGCATCGTCGCCCACCACTGCATCCAGCAAATAGCGGAAACGCCGATTCCATTCGGCAAGGGGTTGCACTTGTCGCCCCCAACTCGCCAACTCGAATACCGTTTCCAACACTTGCTGCAAACGCCCTAGCATTTCGGCTTGGCTGCCTTCGATCTCATTCCAAGGCAAAATACCGTTGAACAATGCCTCACCGGGCATGGCGTAACCCAATAGCAAGCGATCCAGCCCGTAACGCCAGGTATGTTCGGGGGTGTTAGCACCACCGAGTTCGGGACGCATTCCGGCATCCGTACCCCAGCGGATATTGACGGCACGAATCCAGGCGCGGCATTGCTGCACTTGTGCTTCATCCACGCCAATACGCGCCCGCACCTCCTCGAATTCCAGCAAAGTCAGCACGCTTTCGACATCGCAACGCCCTTGTGGAATGCTCAGTAAATGTTCGCACAGGTTGGTAATGCTTTGCGCATAGCCGGGGCTGCGATCCGCAATGCTAAACGGCAACGGGTACGGCGCACTGGAAAATACCGCATCCAAATACGGCGCATACTTATCAATGTCGGGGGTCATAATCACCACGTCTGCCGGAGTCACCTCAGGGTGCGCGGTAAACAACGCCAACAGTTGATCGTATAACACTTCGGCTTCGCGCATCGGCGAGTGACAGGCGTGAAACGCGATGGACGTATCTGCCGCATCCCATTCCATCACTTCCGGCATTCGCAGCAACAGCATGTCGGTTTGAATTCGCCCCAGCAACGTGGTTTCATCCGGCTCGCCGAACAGCTCCACGTCATCCAAATCGGCATTGGCTTCAATCAGCAAATCCAGAAAATCACGCCCCTGCCGCCCCCACGATGCCAGCAAAGGGTTGCCGACACTGAAATAATCTTGCACATCGGCTTGCTGCTTGTGCTTGCGCTTTTCGGATTCGATGTCGCCCCAATAATCCGCACACGGGTTCATCAGGTAAATGTGAATGTCGAGGTATTCCGCCACCTTCCCCAGCAATTGCACATAACCGGGCGACAATACCGGCACGGAAAAAAAGCAGATGCGTTTAGGCAACACCGCCGAATCAATGCCAGCCAGCGCGTGCGCAAAACGTTCTTGCAGGCGTACCCAATGCGGCAACTGTTGTTCACCGGCAACGCGCCACCACAACCGCGCTTGCCAATCATCACTTGCCCCTTTGCCGCTTTCCCATTCGCGAATCCAATCTGGGCGAAAAAACAGGTATTGGTCAAAAACTTTAGCGACCTGCGCCGCCAATTGCCACGCCGCAGTCGCGCCATCACTCAAATAACGCGCCAGTTCCGGCCATTCATCAGCTTCACGCAGGAAAATATCAAACAGCCGCCAGCGCATTACCGTTGGCGCACACGGGTCTTTTTCAGGAACTTCCGCCAAGACCATGCGCAATAATTCCCACGTCATTTCTGCCGGGAACAAATAGCGGATATTGGCGGTAATCCCGTTAACGGCTGCCGTTTGCAGCGAAAGCCAGCGCCCCATGCCGCTGTTTTGCACCACCACTTGTTCTTTCGCCAAAGGTTCAAGCGGATTTTCGCGCTGTAACTGTGCAAATTGCTGGGCGAGTTGTTCGAGCTGATTGGAATGGTGCAGGTAAAGCATGAGAGAAGTTTCACGGTTATGCTAGAATTCCAGCTTTTGTGACACAAAGTCGGCTATATAGCAATCAAGAAAAAGTTGTTACCGACACATGGAATCAGGCCAAGGTTTTTAGATGCAAGTAGCACTCGTGCATGAATGGTTTAACGAAGTCGCCGGTTCGGAAAAGTGCGTGGGAGAATTCAATACACTCTACCCTGACGCTGACATTTTCGCCTTGGTCGACTGGCTGGATGATGCCAGCCGCCAATCGCTGTTGGGCGGCAAGCAAACGCAAACCTCTTTCATTCAACGCTTGCCGTTTGCGCGTAAACATTTTCGCCAATACCTACCGCTGTTTCCGATTGCGATCGAACAATTCAATCTGGATAAGTACGACTTGGTACTGTCTTCATCGCACTTGGTTGCCAAGGGCGTATTAACGCATCATGGGCAATTGCATGTGTGTTATTGCCATACGCCCGTGCGCTATGCGTGGGATATGTACCATGATTATTTGCGCGGCGGTAATCTGCAAAATAGCAGCATTAAATCCTGGCTGAGTCGGCGCACCTTGCACCATTTGCGCCTGTGGGATGTGCTCAGCAGCAATCGCGTAGACCATTTCATCGCCAACTCACATTACATCCGCAAGCGTATTCAGAAAATTTACCGCCGCGAGGCACATGTCATTTATCCGCCTGTTGATACCCTCCGGTTCAGCTTATCGACGGATAAAGATGATTATTATCTAGCCTTCTCGCGCTTGGTGCCATACAAACGTATCGACCTGATTGTACAGGCATTTGCGCACACGAAACGCAAATTGGTGGTGGTGGGCAATGGTTCGGAAATGGAAAAACTGCGCAGCATGGCAACGCCGAACATCGAGTTTCTCGGCTTTCAGGATGATCAACGGGTCGCCGTTTTAATGCAGCAAGCGAAAGCCTTGGTGTTTGCCGCGCTAGAAGATTTCGGCATTATCCCAGTCGAAGCCCAAGCCTGCGGAACCCCAGTTATTTGCCTGAATCAAGGGGGGACAGCAGAAACGGTGCTTCATGGCAAAACCGGTATCCATTTCCCGGAACAAAGTGTGGCAGCGATCCGTCAGGCGGTGGATGAGTTTGAAACACGCCAAAACCAGTTGCTGGATGCCGCCAGCATCAGTGAATTTGCGCAACAATTTTCCGTCACGCGCTTTCGGCAAGACATTAATCAACATATTGCGCAACTGCTAGCGCAGAAAACCTAGAAATTGGCTACTATCTACTAACCGATCAAAAAGCAAAGACAAATACCCACTTATGAAGGTTATCCACGTCGCCGAATCATTTGCCGCAGGTGTACTGCATTTTGTTGCCCAACTGACTCATGCCATGCCGGAACATGAGCATATTGTCATTCATGGTCAACGCCCGGATACGCCCGATAATTATGCAAATCTTTTTTCTAACAAGGTAAAGTTGTTAGCTTGGCACGGTGTCAGCCGCGATATTTCCCCACTGGGTGATGTATTGGCGCTGTTGCGCCTGATGCGTTTATTGAATAAACACGATGCGGATATTATTCACCTGCACTCTTCTAAGGCGGGTTTTTTAGGGCGTATTGCGGCAAAATTGCTCTGGCAATCCGGCAAGGTTATTTATACACCACACGGAGTTGCCTTCCTACGCCAGGACGTGAACTCGCTCAAACAAACGCTGTTTATTGGCTTGGAAAAGGTCGCCAGTTTATTCAGTGGCCAGGTGATTGCGTGCTCGGCTTCGGAAGCTGCGAGCTTTCACGCCCACGGCATTGCTGCCGATTACATCAATAATGGTATTACTTGTGCGCGGTTGCCGGAACAAACCTCCAACAAATCCAATGATGCGCCTTGCACCATTGCAGTGGTTGGCAGAATTTCTAACCAGAAAAATCCGGCACGTTTTAATGCGATTGCACAGGCGTTTGCCAATGATCCAAAATTCCGTTTTGTTTGGATCGGCGATGGCGAGTTGCGCCACGTATTAACCGCTCCGAATATTCGCTGCACTGGCTGGGTCAGCACCAAAGAAGTCGCGCAAGAATTGCAGATGGCTGACATTTACTTATCCACTTCATCGTGGGAGGGCTTGCCGTTATCGGCGTTGGAGGCGATGTGTTACCGCTTGCCGATGGTGTTGAGTGAATGCACTGGGCATACCGATATTGTGCAGGATGGGCGCAATGGCTATTTGTTTCAACATGATAATACGGCAATACTGGCACTCAAGACACTGGCAGGCGATGCGGCATTGCGGGAGCGGCTGGGGCGTGCCAGCCGGGAATTGTTGGAACAGCAGTTTACGGTGCAGCAGATGGCGGATGGGTATCGGCGGGTTTATTTGCAAAGCAGCAGTACACAACAACCTGTTGACCACAACACATCCCACTTTGCAGAATTCAAAAACACTACATCAACTCTGCATAAATAGCTGGTGCAATCCTCTCAAAAGGATTTTCTACCGTGGCATAGCGCTCAAACCATTGCGACGATGGCGTGACACCGTAAGAATCCAATTCATATTGCTGCAAAACAGTATCAAGCAGTT
>JBEUIR010000198.1:0-4868 GCA_040415395.1 Candidatus Thiothrix namsaraevi | reverse complement strand
TGAAATCCCGTTCGCTTATTACCGTTATTGTGCCGATTTTGGTGTGCCGCCACCAACAGCCTTGTTGTGTGCCGATCCGGTATGGCTAAAAAGTGGTTTGGATAGCGTGGTCATGCAAGCGGAATTGCCGTCACTGACGCTGGATGAGGTGACGCGCTTGTTAACGGTACTGAATCAGCATTTGCAGGAAGACGGTTTGAAACTGGTCGCGAAGCATCCACAACGCTGGTACTTGCTGGGCGAGCGGGTGCAAACGGATGCCAGCTTGCGCACCGTACCGTTGTCGCAAGCCTTGGGGCAAAGCATTTTTGCGTTGCTGCCACAAGGCGATAAACGTTACTGGCATCGCTTGCTCAATGAGATCCAGATGTTATTGCATACGTGCGAAAGCCCAGCGGTGAATGCCTTGTGGCTGTGGGGGGCGGCAAATCCGGCTGCCATTACTCCCTTGCCAGCAAATGCATTCGGCGGCTTTATTGGCACAACGCTGACCAGTCAGGTAATGGCATTGGCAAGTAATACGCCACATCAAGCGCTCACAACATTGTCTGAAGCTAGCTTGGAAACCGGCAAAACTTACGCGCTGGTTCTCGATGCCTTGCATGTACCGAGTGTGAGTGATGACATGCAAGGCTGGCAACAAGCACTTGATTTAATGGAGCAGCATTGGTTCGCCCCGGCATTGGCAGGGATGCAGTCCGGCAAGTTCACGCTCAGCCTGACGGCTTGCGATGGGCGCACTTTGCATTGCCAGCCGACCCCTGCATGGAAGTTTTGGCAAACCCGCAGTGCTACGTGGGAACAACTTAGGGAACACGGGTAACGATACTTTCAAAACTGCCGTCTTGCAGTTGCGTGGTAACGGTTTGCCCCAGACGTAAAGCGGTGGTGTTGCGGACAACTGTTCCGGTTTCCTGATGGCGCACAATGCCATAGCCGCGTTCCAGCGTTGCCAAGGGGCTAAGGGCGTGTAATTGCCCGGCTTGCATTTGCAGCTTGTCCCGCGCTTTAGCCAACCGTTGTTGGATTAACATATTTAAATGCCGTTGCCAGCGCAGCAGTTGTGCCTGTTGTGCTGCGATTTGGCGTTGCGGGGATTGCAGGTGTAAGCGTGAGGATAGGTTCATCACACGCTGTTGCTGGCTTTGCAGGTAACGTTGCAGGGCAGCGCGGAGGCGCATGTCCAGTTCATCCAGCCGTTGCACTTTTTGTTGTAAGCGATTGGTAGGGCGCTGATTTTCCAGGCGTTGCTGCAAACGTTGCAGGTGTTCGCTGGCGGTTTGTAAGCGCCGTTGCTGGGTGCGTTGCAGTTGAAAAAACAGCCGTTGCACCTGAGTTTGCAGTGCTGCCATATCGGGGCTGACCAATTCAGCGGCTGCGGATGGCGTCGGTGCGCGGACATCTGCGACGAAATCGGCAATGGTGAAATCAATTTCATGCCCGACCCCACTGATAATGGGCAGGGAACAGGCGTAAATGGCGTGTGCAACCACTTCCTCGTTAAACGACCACAAGTCTTCGATGGAACCACCGCCGCGTGCCAGAATCAGCACATCGCAACGTTGTTCGCGGTCAGCTTGGCGAATCGCATTGACGATTTGTTCCTTGGAGCCTTCACCTTGCACCAATACCGGATACACCAGCACCGGAATTTGTGGGCAACGCCGTTTCAAAACATTGATAATGTCGCGGATTGCCGCACCTGTGGGCGAGGTAATGACCCCGATACAGCGCGGAAAGGCGGGCAGGGTTTGTTTGTGTTCGGGGGCAAATAAACCTTGTGCCTGCAAGCTGCGTTTGAGTTCCTCAAACTGGCGTTGCAATGCGCCAACTCCGGCATCTTCCATGTGTTCGATAATGAACTGGTATTCGCCGCGCGGCTCGTACAAGCCGACCTTGCCGCGTACCAGCACTTTCAAACCGTTTTTAGGGATAAGTTTCAGGCTGGAGGCGCGTCCTTTGAACATGGCACAGCGCACTTGCGCCCCGGCATCTTTCAGGCTGAGGTATAAATGCCCGGAACTCGCACGGATAAAGTTGGATATTTCACCTTCCACCCACAGGGCAGGCAAGCCTTGGGACAGGAGTTGCCCGACTTCGGCGTTGAGTTGGGAAATGCTGAAAATGAGTCGTTCGGTTTGCATGGGCTAACTTTATAAAAAAGCTGGGGTAAAAAAAAGCCGGGACATTGCCCGGCTTTTTCGTGCTCAAATAAGAGTAGAGATCAGCTTATTTGGCTACAGGGCCAGCAGTTTTAGCTTTTGCAGCTTGTTCCTGACCTTGTACACCTGCAATTTCAACCATTTTGGCAATTTTCATGGCATCTTCTTTTTTGCCATCATTAGCCGCTTTGATCGCGTCTTCCAAGTGTTTGCCAGCAGGCTTGCCACCCCAGTACCATTCAAAACTGGCTTTCTTCGCCGCATCATTGGCGGTTTTTGCGGCTTCGATAGCTGCCTTTACTTCAGCGTCAACATCGGCTTTCAGTTCAACCGCTTCTTCTTTCTTTGTTTCTGCTGGTTTGTCGGCTTTTGCTTCCGTCGCTTCGGCTTTCTTTTCCTCAGCGGCAAAAGCCACGGATGTCATCAGGGACAATGCGAGTGCTGCAAATAGTGCTTTAAAGTTCATCAATGGGATCCTCCTCTCCTGAAAATTACGTCAATGAGATAAATCAAATTCTTTGAAATACTCTGGTGCGTATTGATAGCAGTTTACCGACTCAAGGTCAAACCCTATAATGAGGTGCTTCTTTCTCACAGATGGACATAAGCCCCATGCGTATCCTTCAGGAAGCCCTTACTTTCGACGACGTTCTCTTAGTACCTGCCCATTCTACGGTCTTGCCCGCCGATGCCAATTTACGAACTCCGCTGACCCGCGACATTATGTTGAATATACCCTTGCTGTCGGCGGCAATGGATACGGTCACAGAAGCGCGGTTGGCGATTGCCCTTGCCCAAGAGGGTGGTATGGGCATTCTCCACAAAAACATGAGCATTCAGGCGCAAGCTGATCAAGTACGCACCGTGAAAAAATACGAAAGCGGTATTATTAAAAACCCGATTACGGTTTCGCCTGATGTCACGATCCGTGAAGTATTGGCGTTGACCCGTGCGAATAATATTTCCGGCGTACCGGTCGTGCAGGGTGAAGATTTGGTCGGTATTGTGACCGGACGTGATCTGCGCTTTGAAACCCAACTCGATGAGCCGGTCAGTACGATTATGACCCCGAAAGAGCGCTTGGTAACGGTGGAAGAGGGCGCAAGCAAAGGTCAAATCCGCAAGTTGCTGCATACGCACCGTATCGAAAAAGTACTGGTCATCAATGACCAATTCCAATTACGCGGTTTGATTACCGTAAAAGATATTCAAAAATCCACTGATTTTCCGAATGCGTGTAAAGACGACCAAGGTCAATTGTTGGTCGGTGCAGCGGTTGGCGTGGGTTACGGCACGGAAGATCGCGTGCGTGCACTGGTCGAAGCCGGTGTGGATGTGATCATCGTCGATACCGCGCACGGGCATTCCCAAGGCGTGTTGGATCGGGTGAAGTGGGTTAAAGACAACTTCCCGCAAGTCCAAGTTATCGGCGGCAATATTGCCACAGGTGAAGCGGCGTTAGCGTTGGTGGCAGCGGGTGCGGATGCGGTGAAAGTGGGTATCGGCCCCGGTTCGATTTGCACGACTCGTATTGTGGCAGGTGTCGGTGTGCCGCAGATTACTGCGGTGATGAACGTGTCAAAAGCCTTGGAAGGCACGGGTGTGCCGTTGATTGCTGATGGCGGTATCCGCTATTCCGGCGACATTGCTAAAGCCTTGGCAGCGGGGGCGCACACCGTGATGTTGGGCGGAATGTTCGCGGGTACGGAAGAAGCACCGGGTGAGGTGGAATTGTTCCAAGGGCGTTCGTACAAGTCTTACCGTGGCATGGGTTCACTGGGGGCGATGGCGAAGGGTTCTAGCGACCGTTACTTCCAAGATGGTTCGGAAAATGCGGCGGATAAGCTCGTGCCGGAAGGGATTGAGGGGCGTGTGCCGTACAAAGGGCCACTTGCACCGATTATTCACCAGATGATGGGCGGTTTGCGTTCCAGCATGGGGTATGTGGGCTGCAAGGATTTGGAAGAGATGCGTACCAAGCCGCAATTTGTGCGGATTTCCAGCGCGGGTATGCGTGAATCGCACGTTCATGACGTGACCATTACCAAAGAATCGCCAAACTACCGGGTGTAATTGATGACACAGAATATTCATGCGGATCGTGTACTGATCCTTGATTTCGGTTCGCAATATACGCAGTTGATTGCGCGGCGTGTGCGCGAGGTTGGGGTTTATTGTGAGATTTACCCGTGGGATGTGGAAGCGGAAGCAGTTGCGGCATTTGGTGCGAAGGGCATTATTTTGTCGGGTGGCCCTGAATCGGTGACGGATGCTGAACCGCCGAAAGCCCCTGAGAATGTGTTTACGCTGGGTGTGCCGGTGTTGGGCATTTGCTACGGGATGCAGACGATGGCGGTGCAACTCGGTGGTGCGGTGGAATCGTCCAGCCATTGCGAGTTTGGTTATGCGCAAGTGCGGGCGCGTGGGCATACCGAATTATTGCGTGAAATCGAAGACCATGTATCCCCCGAAGGCTTCGGGTTGTTGGATGTGTGGATGTCGCACGGCGATAAAGTTACCGCGATGCCGGAAGGTTTTAAGCTGATGGCAAGCACGGATTCAGCGCCGATTGCGGGGATGGCGGATGAGTCGCGGCATTTCTACGCGCTGCAATTCCACCCGGAAGTGACGCATACCAAGCAGGGCAAGCGCATTTTGCAACGCTTTGTGCAGGGCATTTGCGGTTGTGCGGGGTTGTGGACGACG
>JBEUIR010000197.1:0-4898 GCA_040415395.1 Candidatus Thiothrix namsaraevi | reverse complement strand
TAAACCACACCGTGTACAGCGCTGGTAAAAACAGCAGCGTTAGCACCGTCGCCACCAATAATCCGCCCATAATCGCAATCGCCATCGGTCCAAAGAAAACGCTTTCCGATAAGGGAATCATCGCCAAAATCGCTGCCAATGCGGTCAGCATAATGGGGCGGAAGCGGCGCACGGCTGCCTCAATCACCGCTTCACGTGGCACAAAACCTGCGTCGATATTGCGCTCGATTTGATCCACCAATATCACCGAGTTGCGCATAATCATTCCAGAAAGCGCAATCGTCCCCAGCATGGCAACAAACCCGAAGGGGCGATCAAACAGCAGCAAAAACAACGCAACCCCGATCAAGCCAAACGGTGCTGTCAACACCACCATAATGACGCGCTGGAAACTTTGTAATTGAATCATTAGCAGCGTTAACACCACCACGATAAACAGCGGAAAACCCGCGCCGATGGATTCATTACCCTTGGCACTTTCTTCCACCGCGCCGCCGATTTCGAGCTTGTAGCCCAGTGGCAAGTTGGCACGAATCTCACCCAAACGCGCTTCAACCTCCGTTGTCACTGTCGGCGCTTGAATCTTGCTGTAAATATCGCCGCGCACCGTGATGGTTCGGGTGCGGTTACGATGCCAGAGAATGCCTTCTTCCTGCACGTAGTCGATGGTTGCCAGTTGTGATAGCGGAACAGTGTTGCCGGTGTTGGTCGGTACATTCAGCCCCGCAAGGCGTGACAGCAAATCGCGTTCGCCTTCCGTTCCGCGCAACAGAATCGGGATGGTTTGATCTTGCTCACGGAATTCGCCAATCGGTGTGCCGCTCAAGGTGCTTTGCAGCAATTGTGAGAGCGCGGATTGCGTGACCCCAAGGCTGATGGCTTTGGCGGTATCGAGTTTCAGGTGAATCGCTTTGCTGCGTTCGTTCCAGTCGAGATGCACATTCACCAAGTGCGGATTGGCTCGCATGATCGTGGCGACTTGTTCGCCGAGTTCGCGTAATTGCCATAAATCTTCACCGGATACGCGGAATTGCACGGGATAGCCAACGGGCGGGCCATTTTCCAAACGAATCACCCGCCCACGAGCCAAGCCAAACGTGGGGCTATTGTCCAACAGGTCAATGAGTTTGCTGCGCAAGGCTTCGCGGTCGGCGATGCTTTTGGTGGTAATCACAAATTGCGCAAAGCTAGGGGAGGGTAGTTGTTGATCTAGGGGCAAATAAAAGCGCGGTGCGCCATTGCCGACATACGCCACAAAGTTTTCGATGTGTTCCTGTTGCGTACCGAGGTATTGCTCCAGTTTGCGGGTTTCAGCTTCGGTGGCTTGCAGCGAAGAACCTTCGGGCAATTTCAAATCCACCACCAATTCCATGCGGGTGGAATCAGGGAAAAATTGCTGCTGCACAAATTGAAACATAAAAATTGATCCAGCAAAGGTCGCAACCGTCAGCACAATAACGGTCAAGGGGTAAGCGACACAGGCTTTGATCAAGCCCCGAAACCAGCGATAGAAACGGGTGGCAAGTTTGGATTCATGGTGCTGGTGCTGCTTTTCTGGCAACAATTTATACCCCAAATACGGAATCACGATCACCGCCACAAACCACGAAATCACCAAGGCAATCGTCACCACTTCAAAAATCGAGCGGGTGTATTCCCCCACGGAAGATTGCGCGGTGGCAATCGGCAAGAACCCGGCGGCAGTGACCAATGTACCCGTCAACATGGGAAACGCGGTGGTGGTGTAGGCAAAGCTGGCGGCTCTGACCCGATCCCAGCCTTCTTCCATTTTCACCAGCATGACTTCGATGGCAATAATCGCATCATCCACCAGCAAGCCCAGTGCGAGTACCAGCGACCCCAATGAGATTTTGTGCAAGCCAATCCCGAATAAGTGCATGACGAAAAACGTGGCTGCCAATACTAACGGAATCGAGAGAGCCACGACTGCCCCTGCTCGCATTCCCAAGCTTAAAAAACTGACGGCCAGTACGATAATCACCGCTTCCGCCACGACTTTGAGGAATTCATTGATGGAGCGTTTCACCGCCGTGGGTTGGTCGTTGACGCGGTGCAATTCCATGCCGACCGGCAATTGACTTTCGATACGTACCAAGGCGGCATCCAGCGATTTCCCCAGCGCAATAATGTCGCCGCCTTTGCGCATGGAAATACCAATTCCCAAGGCTTCTTGCCCTTGATAGCGGAAGGTGGAATGGGGCGGGTCGGCATAGCCGCGTGTGACGTCGGCGACTTCATGCAAGCGCAGAGTGCGATTGCCAATCGTGATCGGTAAATTGCGGATGTCTTCAAGGTCGCTGAATGTACCGGCTGGGCGCACGTAAATGCGGTCGGTAGTGGTATTGTAAGCACCGACAGCAGCGATGCTGTTTTGCGCTTGCAGCACGTCAACCAGTTGTTGCACGCTAAAGCCGAGGTTTGCCAGTTTGCTGTTAGCAAGGGTGATGGTGACGCGCTCTTCTTGCTCGCCAATGCTGAGGATTTTTGCCACGTCTTTGACCAATAGCAGCTCTTTGCGAATGTCATCCGCTGCATCGCGTAATTGCGCAAAGTTGAAACCGTCGCCGGTCAGGGCAAAGATATTGCCGTAAGTTTCCCCGAATTCGTCGTTGAACAGTGGTCCCACCACGCCTTGTGGCAGGGTATGGCGCATGTCATTCACCCGTTTGCGAATGTCGTAAAACATATCGGGCATGGCGGCAGAGGGCGCATCATCTTTGGCGATAACGAAGATATTGGTTTCGCCGGGGCGCGAAAAGCTGCGCACAATATCGACATGCTCGGTTTCAAGGATGACTTTTTCGATGCGTTCGGTGACTTGTGATTCGATTTCCTGCGCGGTTGCGCCCGCCCAGTAGGCTTGCACCAGCATGACTTTAAAAGTGAAAGGCGGGTCTTCCGATTGCCCCAGTTTGGTGTAGCCGAAAACACCCAGCCCTAAGGTGAGCACCATCAGGTACAGCACGAAGTTGCGGTGGCGTAGCGCCCAAGCCGAGAGGTTGAAACTGCTCATGAGCCTGCCCCATCGTAAGGAATCGGGTTGATCACTTGCCCAGCACTGAGTTTGTGAACCCCGGCAGCAATCACTGTCGTGCCAACGGGTAGGTCGCTGACACTAATGCCGTCATGCTGATACGCCAGCACGGTGATGGGGCGCAGTGTGACTTGATTATCCGCGCCGACGACCCACACCGCTGTTTGTTGCGCTTGCTGAAACAGTGCGGATGCGGGCAACCAGCGGGCGGCTTGCGTGGTGCTGATGGGCAGTTTGACATCGGCGGTGACACCTAAACGCAAGCCATCGGGCGGATTCAGCAGGCTGATTTTGACCAGAAAACTGCGGGTCGCATCGGCGGCGGGGGAGATTTCGCGTACTTTGCCTTGCAAGACGTTATCAGGCTGTGACCACAGGGTAATGTCGGTCAGTGTGCCGGTTTGCAAGGTTTGTGCGGTGGTTTCACCGACACGGATGTGGACTTCGCGCTCGCCTGCGTAAGCGATGTGGACCACGGGCGTGCCAGCGGCGACGACTTGCCCCGCTTCGGTGTGGACTTGGGTGATAATGCCGTCTTGATCCGCGACGAGTTCGGTGTAGCCTGCTTGATTGCCGCTGAGTTTGAGTTGGGCTTGGGCGGCGGTGACTCGCGCTTTGGCGGCATCGTGGGCGGCTTGGGCATTATCCAGCGCAGATTGTCCGATGAATTGTTGGCGGTGCAATTCGCGGATGCGGGTTAATTCTGCTTGGGCATTGGTGAGGTCGGCTTCTGCGGCAGCGAGATTGGCGCGGGTGCTGCTGAGATTCAGTGCTACGTCAGACGGGTCGAGGCTGGCGAGGACTTGCCCCGCTTTGACGGTATCGCCGGGGTCGACGTGGCGTTTGATGACTTTGCCACCGACACGGAAAGCGAGATCGGCTTCTAGGCGTGCTTGAGTTTCGCCGGAAAAGGTTAGCGTGTTGGCGGTGTGCGTGTCAGTGACTGTCCAAACTTGGGCGGGGCGGGTGACGGTGGTGGTGGTTTCTGGCTCTTTACAGGCACTCACGGTGAGCAGGAGTGCAATGCTTGACCATAGTAACGTGGGTTTCATCAATGAATCTCCGGGGTGAGTGCGCCGCGCCAAAGGGATGTCAGGGCGGATTCGAGCATTTGTAAATAATCGTCGGTGCAAGCGCATAGCAGTGAGCGCTCTTTCATCAGTTCTTTCAGAGGCGTTGGGCGCATCAATTGCCATAATCCGAGGAAGAGGGCATAGCTTTGTAGCATTAATGCTTGCGTGGTTTGCGGGAAATGGTTACGTAACACCTCAACGACTTCATTGAGTTTGGTGTAAGTCCGTTGTTCAAAGGCAAAGGCGATGTCTAGGGGGATTTGCCGTTCTAATAGCCCGTGACACAGCGTGGCAAGTGGCAGGAAGGCGGGAAAGTCCAGCAGAAATTGCCGATTGACGCTGAACAAATCGTCAAGGGTCATCGGCGTGGCTTGTTGGGCGCGTGTTTTCATGCGGCTGAAAAACGTGCCAACGTGCCGCTCGTGAATGCCGAGGAATAGCTCTTCCTTGCTGCGGAAATACAGGTAGACTGTGCCTTTGGCAAGCCCTGCGGCGGCGGCGATGTCAGCGACATTGCACAGGCGTTCTGGGTGAGTGAGCCAAAGTTGTTCGGCAGCATCAAGGATGGCTTCGCGGCGTAGTTCTTTGTCTTCGGGGTTGGTGGCACGGATTTGCATGTAAATGACTGCTGGTCAGTTGTTTGCGAGGATTGTAAATGACCCGTAGTCAGTTGTCTAGCGTATTGTTTATTGCAGAATTACCTCAATATCCATACAATTTGATGATCATCATGTGAGATTGTATGAAATGTTAGTACGTAACCTTGCTGC
>JBEUIR010000196.1:0-4903 GCA_040415395.1 Candidatus Thiothrix namsaraevi | reverse complement strand
CATGTTGCTGCACCCGCTTATCATGAATAGCAGAAGGGTGAACAGAATAGAGCGCATTCGCATAACTCATCTCCCAATAATCCCGAAAATCGACTTCACTGAATGGAAATCGCCACATGCGCCAAATTACCCAGCTTTTCAGCAATACAGGCAGCCCGGCATACAATAAAGCCATCGTTAATACAGTTGTATCGCTTTGTAGGGCTGCCTCTTGCGCAAAGCCCGCCCAATCCAACAACGGAAACGCAATTCCCACTGCCAAAGCCAGTGCCAATTTCGTCAACAACCCCCACAAACCAAACAGCAAACCGGTCTGCGGGTTGCCTTGATGTTCCATTTGCTGAGCAATATCCGCTTGCATCGACGCAGGCAACGCCACATCAGCGCCCAATGCCAAACCACTCACCACGCAAATGGCGAGAAACCCGTACACATCGCCAGCGCCCAAAAACGGCACCCACACAAACGCTGCCACCGACAATACAAGAGCCAATACCCACGCCCGACTTTTGTCGATGCGACGGGCGAGCCACAACCACAGCGGGAGACCAACAATACCGCTGAGGAAGTACACCATCAGCACCATGCCGACCTGTTCTGGTGCTTGCAACACATGGGTCACAAACAAAATGAACAAGGTAGCGGGCAGGGCATTGGCTAAACTGTTAATAAAATAAGCGGGCAGCAACTGGCGTATCGCTGGGTGTGCTGAGAGAATGCTACCCACTTTGCGCAACAACGGCGCGAACCGCCGCACTTGGCGGCGTTCCACCAACCACACCAAGGCGGGAAAAAGGCTTAAGGGCAATAACACCCACAACAACTTGGCAAGAGTGTCGAGCGTGAGTGCAATGTTATCCATTGCGCCAATCAAAAACGGCAGGCTAATTACCACCACCGTGCCGAGGATGGCAAACACCTCACGACTGGCGGATAAGGCACTTTTGCCGTGGTAATCGCGGGTCATTTCCGAACCCCACGCTTGCCAAGGGATACTGATCAATGTCCAACCCAAATACGTGACCATTGACCAAGTAAACAAATACAGCCCATCGACCTTGCCGACAGGACGCAGCAAATAATCCAGTCCCACCAGTAATAACGGTGTTCCCAATAAAATGAACAATTTGCGCCGCCCAATGCGGCTGTTTACTTTGTCGTTCACCCAACCAATCAGCGGGTCAGTAATCACATCAAAGCCACGAGCCGCCAGTAGTGCAATGCCAATGACTGTCAGTGACAGATGCCACTCTTGCGCATAAAACGACGGCAAATACACATACAACGGTAAGCCCAACATCGCCAACGGCAGTCCCGGTAAACCGTAAAACAGCAACTGGCGATAATGGGCGGCTTTCATGAGAAGGGTTTCTCCAGCGTTAACTGAATCACGTCAATGCGTTCCTCGTTGAAACCCGCTTCGCAATACGCGAGGTAATAACGCCACAACCGTTCAAAGCGTTGGTCATACCCCAGCGGGCGCAATGTTGGCAGAGCAGAGATGAAACGCTCGTCCCATTCGCGCAGCGTTCGCGCATAATCCTTGCCAAAACCAAGCTGATTAATCTGCTTGAGGTGACTACCCGCTACCAGTTTTTCGAGGTTGGCAGGGTTCGGCAACATCCCGCCGGGGAAAATATAACGTTGGATGTAATCCGCCCGCGACCGGTAGGTTTCAAACCAGTCATCACCAATGGTGATGATTTGCAGCACGGCACGTCCGCCCGGTTTGAGGTGACGTTGCAGTGTTTGGAAATAGGTTTCCCAATACTGTTCGCCCACCGCCTCGAACATTTCTATCGAGACAATGTGGTCGTAAGTGCCTTCTAGGTGGCGGTAATCGCGCAATTCCAGCACGGTTTGCTCGCCGAAGTGTTCCAAACGCTGTTGCGCCCAAGCCAATTGTTCGCTGGAAAGGGTAATGCCATGCACTTTGCAACCCTGTTCGGCTGCCATTTCCGCGAAACCGCCCCAACCACAGCCGATTTCCAGCACGGTTTGCCCCGCTTGCACCTGTAATTCATCCAAAATGCGTTGGTATTTGGCACGTTGTGCCTGTTCTAACGTTAATTCTGGGGTGGTGTACAACGCTGACGAATACGTCATGGTGCTGTCTAGCCATTCGCGGTAGAAATCGTTGCCCATGTCGTAATGGTGGGCAATGTTCTTGCGGCTGTTGCGGACACTGTTGCGGCGCAGTTGGTGAAACCAGTTGGCAGGCTTGCGCAGCAGCTTGCGGCTATCCAAGGTGTTGCCGAATTGTTCCCAATTGCGTAACAGCAGCGTCAGCAAATCCGCTGGGTGATCGCTTGACCAATCGCCCGCAACATAGGCTTCACCGAATCCTAAATCGCCTTTGGTCAAACATTTCAGCGCGAGGCGCAAGGGGCGGTGAATGTGAATGCTGGCGTGCAATTCGTCCGAATGCCCTAGCACGTAATATTCGCCATCCAAATGAATGCTGAGCCGCCCGTATTGAATGCGGGCAAAGGTTGCTAATAACCAGCGTTTCAGGGTGGGCAGATGCGCAAAGCTGGGCACTAATGGCGGGTTAAGGGTGGTTTCTAAGGGCATTAGGTTACGGTCTCCGTTGGGGGCGCAGGCTTGCGATAAAACTTGCCGCCTTTTAGCCATATTTTCAGGGCTTGCCAGTGAATCAAGAGCATGACTTTGAGTGTCATAAACGGAATAAGTGCAAATTGTCGCAGCAAAACCGCAGTGGTAAACGGCTGGCGTTGTCCGCGTTGGCTGGCAATCAGCATTAATTCATTGCCTACGTATTCGTGAATCAGAATATTCAGGGTGTCGCCGGGCGGGTGAATAAAAAACTCATACCGCGCATCCATCGCCATCAGCGGGGATACATGAAACACTTTTTGCTTGCTGCCGGTGACGATGGCGGCGTTAGCGGCTACTGGCAGTAAATAATGGTGGTGTTCACCAAAGGTATTGCGCACTTCGCAAATCACCGCGAGCAATTTTCCCGCCGCATCATGGCAGAACCACAAACTCAAGGGGTTAAAGCCATAACCCAAGATACGCGGGAAACACAGTAACTGGATGTTGCCAACAGCAGCGTCAATGCCATTGTCGCGCAACAGGGTTTCTGCCCAGCCGCGCCACTCACTGCCATCGCGTGCGCCGTGGTCACGTTGGTAAAGGCTGAACAGGTTGAAACGGTCGATGGAAAACAGCGGATTACGTCCGACTTCATCCAGCCGGTCGATGTCCACTAACAAACTAAAAACGCGATAGCTGAAACGGTAAGTCACCGGAAAACGCCTGCTGTGCATGACTGTTGAGGGAAAGACAGCCGCAGGTGCAAGCGTATTCATGGTGTAACCGCTCCAGCTATCGACAACGGAAGCACAGGCTGAGGAGTCGTTTCCTGTGCTTTGACCCAAACTGGGGTAACGCTAAAATCTGCACAAACCTTCACCGCCGAAGCGATGGCATCTTCGTGGAAACCGTAGCGGTGGTAACTGCCACAGAACCACGACTGCTGTTGCCCTTGCAGGCTGGCAAGTTGTGGTTGGGCGGCGACGGCGGCTTGGTCGAAGATCGGGTGTTCGTAAGTCATTTCAGCAATGATGTGTTGGTCACGCGGCAACTGATACGGGTTGAGGGTGACGAAATAATCGGTGCTGGTGTCCAGCCCTTGCAGGTTATTCATCCAATAGGTCGCGGTCATTTGTTGGCGAGCATTGGCGTATTCTGGTTGGCTGGTGGCGAGGTAATTCCACGACGACCAGACTTTGCGATTGACGGGCATGAGGTTGACATCGGTGTGCAAATACGTTTGGTTTTTTTCATAGCGGAAGCAACCGAGGATGCGTTGTTCGTCCGCGCTGGGTTGTGCCAGTAGTGCCAACGCTTCATCGGCGTGGCAGGCAAAAATCACCGCATCAAAATCGTGTTTGGCGGCATCGGTGAGGACGCTGGCTTGCGTGGCGCTGCGTTCTACCCGGATTGCGCCGGATTGAATGGTGATTTTGTCGCCCATTTCGGCGAGAAGTTTGCGCACGTAAAAAGAACTTCCTCCGCAAACTGTCCGCCATTGGGGACGGTTGTGAAGATCAATCAAACCGTGGTTGGCGAAGAAGCGGAGGAAGCTGAGCGCGGGAAACGTGAGCATGGTGTCAACCGGGCATGACCAAATCGCTGCACCCATTGGTAATAGGTAATGTTCGCGCATATCGCGGGAAAACTGGTGCGCGTCGAGCATTTCACCCAAGCTCATGTCAGGGGCGGCAACGGGGTTTTCGAGCAAACGGTGTGCCACTTTGTTGAAGCGCATGATTTCTTTGAGCAAACGCCAGTGGCTTAGGCGAAACAGATTTTTGCGTTGTGCAAACAAGGTGTTGAGGCTAGAGCCGGAATATTCCAATTCGCCTTGGTTCAGCGAGAATCCGAACGACATATCGGTGTCGCGGGTGGGGATGCCCAGTTGCGCGAATAGCCCGATCAGGTTGGGGTAGTTACGGTCGTTGTAGACGATAAAGCCGGTATCGACCGGAATCTGGCGGTCTGCTTCGGGTACGTCGATGGTGTGGGTATGCCCGCCGATGTAGGCGTTCTTTTCAAACAGGGTGACGTTGTATTGCTTGTGGAGCAGCCAAGCTGATGCAAGCCCTGTAATGCCTGAACCAATAATTGCCACATTTTTCTTGTACATATAACGCACTTCCTTTGTCAAAACCTATACCTTACTTATACGGTCGAGTATGCGTTATGGATGCAGGAAAATGCTAAAAAACAAATTTTTTGTGGGGTTTATCGTTACGGACTTCGACTACGCTCAGGCAACCGTCCCCCACACCGCAAAAATCGGATCAGACAGCGCCGTTTCGCGCCGATGCGGATCATTCAGCGGGCGCGGTAATCCCCGTACCGATTCGGTATG
>JBEUIR010000195.1:0-4910 GCA_040415395.1 Candidatus Thiothrix namsaraevi | reverse complement strand
CCGCCGTAACGCAAGTGCTTCTGAATGGCTGCTTCCCACCCTTGCGAGCGCAACCACGCCAAATCAAACCCGGTATTCTTGCTCCCCGGCAAAATCATCAAATCGGCGGGGGGAATACGCTCCAAGTGCCGCACATACTGAAAATCCACCTGCGGGTGCAAGCGCAACGGCTCAAAATCCGTGTGGTTACTGATATGCGGCAACAGCGGCGCAATCACACGGAATTTCCCCGTCACCACCGCCGCCTCCGGCACCGCATCCTCCGCATCCAAATGCAGCCCATGCAAATACGGCAACACCCCCAACACCGGCTTGCCGGTATACGCCTCCAACCAATCCAGCCCGCCCTGCAACAACGCAATGTCGCCGCGAAACCGGTTAATCACAAAGCCTTTGACCCGCGCCTGTTCCGTTGCCGACAGCAACGCCAACGTCCCCACCAAATGCGCAAATACCCCGCCTTTGTCGATGTCAGCAATCAAAATTACCGGACAATCCGCCCGTTCCGCAAAGCCCATATTGGCAATATCGCCTTCACGCAAATTGATTTCCGCCGGGCTGCCCGCGCCTTCCACCATGACGTAAGTGTATTCCGCACACAAACGGGCATAGGAATCGAACACCGCCGCCGCTGCCTTGGGTTTGTAGCTGTGGTAATCGAGGGCTTCGAGATTGCCGATGGAATGCCCTTGCAGGATAACTTGCGCCCCCGTATCGGTATTCGGCTTGAGCAATACCGGGTTCATGTGAACACTGGGAACAACCCCCGCCGCTTGTGCTTGCAAGGCTTGCGCCCGCCCGATTTCGCCACCGTCAGGGGTGACGGCGCTATTCAAAGCCATGTTTTGCGGCTTAAACGGCACGACGGATAAGCCGCGCCGTTTAAAAACGCGGCACAGCCCCGCGACCAGCGTGCTTTTGCCCGCATCCGAGGTACAGCCTTGCACCATCAAGGTTGGCATGAGTAAATTCCTTGTTCCAGACGTAACCAGTCGGTTTCAGTGGTAGGCAAGCCGAAGCGTAACGCCGCAGGCTCGGTGAATAAACGGGTGAGGATGCCTTGCGCTGCCAAGGCTTGATGAATGTCTGCTGCGTGGGGTGAGGGCAGATAGCTAAACAACGCTGTACTTTGCACCGCGTTACCGTAATAGCGTTGCAATAAGGCGTGTAAACGCTCGCCCGCCTGCACTAAACGCACCCGCTGTTGTTGCTGCCACACCCGATCCGCCAATGCCTGTTGCCCTGCCCAACGTGCCGGATGGCTCACCGACCAATCCCCCTGTAACGCGGCGATGGCTTGCAATAGCGGGATTTCCGCCCAGACAAAACCTAAACGCACCCCCGCCAAACCGAAAAACTTCCCCACCGAACGTAACACCACCAACCCCGGCTGCGGGTTGTGGGTCAGCAGGCTTTGCGTGGGGGTAATATCCATAAACGCCTCATCCACCACCAGACAGCCACCGCGTTGCACCAAGGTTTGCTGCCAGTGGCGTAGGGTTTCCGGTAGATGAACGTGCGCGGTCGGGTTGGTCGGGTTGACCGCCACCAGCACATCCAGCGTGGGTAACGCTGCTGCTACTTGCGGCGGGTTTAATACTTGTACGGAGTGACCTTGTGCCGCCCATGCGTGCTGATGGCTGTGATACGCCGGGCTTAAAATGCCGACCCGCTGCGCACGAGGAAAGCATTGCGGTAATAGCTTAATCGCCTCCTGCGAACCGCTGACAGGCAACAAATAGCGGCTGCCGTAATACGCTGCGGCAACACACTCCAGCCCATCATCGCTTTCTGGTAAGCGTTGCCAGCATTCGGGCGGGACAGGCGGCAGAGGGTAAGGCCAAGGACTGATTCCGGTGGAAACATCCAGCCAATCCGCCAAGGGAATGCCGAATGTTTGGCTGAAACGCCTTAATTGCCCACCGTGTTTATGCGAAGAAAACACTGCCACCCCCAATGATCAACGCCATGCCCGCCCACAGATATACCCCTCGATCCAGCAAGCGGATAGCGCGGGTAATCGCGTGTATGTCCGGTATTGCGCCAGCGCCGAGTGCTGGACGGGCTTTGCTTTGCCCCGCATACACCGCATCCCCGCCGAGTTGCACTTGCAATGCCCCTGCACCCGCCGCCATCACCACTCCGGCATTGGGGCTATACCAACGCTGCCCTTGTGTCCGCCATGCGTGGATTGCACCGGAAAACTGCCCGCACAACGCATACGTTAACGCGGTTAAGCGTGCCGGAATCCAGTTCAACACATCATCCACCCGTGCTGCCCACTTGCCGAAGCGCTCAAAACGTTCGCTGCGATAGCCCCACATCGCATCCAGCGTATTACTCAAGCGGTACAGCACCACAGCAGGCGCACCGCCGATGATCAGCCAGAAGAGGGGAGCAAACACCGCATCGCTGCCATTTTCCAACACCGATTCAATGCAAGCGCGGCTGATCTGGGGGCTATCAAGTTGCGTGGTGTCGCGGCTGACCAGCCAACCGACTTTTTGGCGAGCGGCAGGTAAATCACCCGCAGCGAGTGCTTGTTGCACCCACTGGGCGTGTTGACGCAGGCTTTGCCAACCAATCGCCAGCCAGCCGCAGAGAATGCTTAACCACCAACCACCGATCAGCGTATCCAACCACCACACTATGGCGGTAAGCGGCAAAACAGCCAAACTCCACGCGAGGATACCGTAGGCAATGGAGCGGTGATTGAGGTAGGTTTCCAGCAGGTTTGCCCATTTGCCAAAGCCAACCAGCGGGTGAAAACGGGGCGGTTCGCCTAACAGCCGATCCAATAGCAGGGCGGCTGCACCGGCAATCAAGGGCATTTGCCGCCGCTCCACGAGCTGATAAGCATCATGTTATTTGCTGTGTACCAATGAGCGATTCACCATTGACACCGCGACATGCACGAATGTGCCGACCGTGACATACAGAGCCATCACGTACAAACCGTGTGGCGCGTATTTCATTAAACGGCCGCCAAATTCTGCCAGGCTCAATTCAGCAAACTTGCCGGAGAGGAAGTAAAAACTGCCACTGGAAATGATTTCCGACACCGCAAAGCCCACCACGACCGCCAACACCAGTTTACCCAAAGTTGCCAGCGTTTCGCCTTGGTATTGTCCTGCAAACCAACGCCCAGCCATAAATAGCGCACCGTATGCGGGTACAAGTGCGACATACGCTCGCGACACACAAAAATCACTGACACCAAACTTCGTGATGGCAACGTAATCAATGGCGACGGCGGTTGCCATGAACACGCCAAAAACCATTGCCTTACGCAGGTAAAATCCGGCAAGGAAAAAGACCGCCCACGACGCATCCAATAAGTGGTCGGTGACATGAGCGCGGGTAATCAACATTGCCGCCAGCAATAAGCCGCCGACCAGCCATTGGTGTTTCGTACTAAGGGTAAACATTAAGCGTCTCCTGTGAGGTTATTTCGGTGCGTACTTAACCGTCACCATACCGTTCACCCCGTCTTGATTGAAGCCGTTGTTGGTTTGGTAGGTTTTGTCCGCGATATTGTTAAGCCGCGCCCCGACCGTCCAGCTTTTCGCCAGCTCATAATCGGCGCGTAAGTCCAGCGTACCATAACCCGGCAGTTTTCTGCTCTCGGTATTGGCAGCATCGGTATAACGCTGGCTTTCGGCGTGTACGGTCGCACCGACTCGGAACTTGCCAAGGTCACGGTCAAGGTTCACGTTGAACAGGTGTTCAGGACGGTTAATCAGGCGCTTACCGGCATTGACACCGCTGCGGTTTTCGGGCTGTTGCAGGGTTAGGTTAGCATCCACCTCCCAGCCTGCCAGTTGCGTTCCCGCGCTCAGTTCCACGCCTTGAATCCGCGCTTTCTCGGTTTGACTGACTCTGAAGGTCGGTGGCGGGTAGCTAATCAAGTTGTCGATGTTATTGCTGAAGGCATTGGCTGACCAGCGCACCTTCCCTGCTGCTTTGCCGGACACACCCAGTTCGGTATTTTGTGATTCTTCCGGCTTTAAGCTGGCATCACCGCTGTTCGGAAAATACAAGTTATTGAAGGTGGGGGCTTTGAAAGCTGTGCCATGCGCGGCTGTGACCCGCATACCATTGGGTAAGTCGCGCCCAACCGCCAGGCTGCCGGTGGTGTAGTCACCAAACTGCTGGTTATCGTCTTGACGCACGGCAAGCTCCAGTTGCGTTGCCCCTAGTTTGGTTTGGTAATTAGCGAATAACCCCGTGTTGTCACGGCTGGCTACCGTGTAGACCGTGGTGCCATCCACCTTGTCTTGTTGCTGATCCACGCCTAGCGTCAAGGCGTTATTGGCATTCACCGCCACGTCGGCTTGCAACGAGGCGCTATCGCGGGTGGTGTTAAAGCGGCTTCCAAATGCACCGACCTTGAAATTATCGCTCTCATCCTTAGCTTGCCCAAGCTGGGCGGTTAGTGCGACTTTATCACCGAGGTTATGGCGCAATGTGCCACTCAGCGCTTGCTGCACAAAGTCACCTTGATTGACGAAAGTGCCGTCGTAGTTGTTACTGCCCTGTGCGTGCAACAACGTTGCCTCTACTTCTGTGCCATTGGCAAGGCGATGCCCTACGCGCAAGGAGGCGCTATCCCGCTCATAGCCATCCGCGTCCGGCTCGCGGTTATTGGCAGTGGCGTTAAAGCCGTCGGTTTGTTCCGTGCCTGCGTTGACATTGTACCAAGTTGTGTCCGTGCCGCCTGCCAGATTGACGTTGGCTTTTTGTTGGTTGTGGCTACCGGCACTGATGCTGACTTCGGGTTGGAAGCCGTTGCCACCGCTGCGGGTGAAAATTTGAATCACGCCGCCAAGCGCTTCCGAACCGTATAGGCTGGAGCGTGGTGCAGGGATTCGACGGTGCGTTCCAATACACCGGCTTCCAGCCCGCGCCAT
>JBEUIR010000194.1:0-4917 GCA_040415395.1 Candidatus Thiothrix namsaraevi | reverse complement strand
GTTAATCGCCGCAAATCGTGCGGCGATTAGACATTATAAACACTGCAATAGCTGCGGTTTGTTGCGGGCATCCACGATTCCAACACTGTTGTTGCGCTAAACAAAAAAGGTTAATCCATCAGTTCTAGCAATGAACCGCCGCTTTCGATTTTCAAGCCGCCATCCAGCACCATAGCTCCAAAGAAGTTAACGTCACAGTAGCCTACTATGGGTATACATCGCCTTACAAATAAAGCATTATGCAGACACTGTATCAAGCGCTAGGGGTTGGTGCAGCAGTCGTTTATCCCTGCAAGAGCAAGGATAACCAATCACCACGAGAGGAAGAGGACGATTTCATGAAATACACTAAAACGGCACTTTTCATCGCAGGGCTTGCCATTTCTGGTCTGGTTTCTGCTGAATTTATGGATGGTTTTGACAGCGGCAGTGGCGTAGGTCAAGGCTCCGGTAGCGGTCAAGGTAATACCAGCGGTTCTGGTCAAGGTTATGGTAGTGGCGCAAGCGATGCTTCCGGTTTTGGACGTGGTAAAGCGGATGCCGATGGCGAAGTCGATTTCACCATTACGCTGAAAGGCAAAGGCAAAACCGATATGGCAAGCGATATGGCTGGCAGCGGGCGCGGTGATGGCGCCAGCAATCTGCAAGGGACTGGCTATGGTTATGGCAATGCTTACAACAATATGTATGGCACTGGCAATTCCTCACAAGGCGGCGGCAACCCGTGGGGTGGCGCTGGTGGTATGCCAATGCAGGGTGCTCAGATGCCATCTATGCCAATGCAGGGCGGTCAAATGCCGATGATGCCGATGCAAGGTGCTCAAATGCCGATGATGCCAGGTTACGGTGCTGCACCGATGATGCCGCAAGCGCCTAGTTTTGAGCAGATTTATCAGCAAATGTTGATGCAACGGGCGCAAGCCGATGCATTTTTCAAGAAGGTAGACGAGCAGCGTAAGGCGGCAGCGGCGCGTCAAGCGGCAACCACTGCTGCGGTAACGGCTCCGGCTGCTGCACCAGCAACAGAGTCAGCACCAGCGGCTGCCGCGCCTGCTGCTGAGGCAGCGGCTACAACACCAGCCGCAGTGGATATGCCTCCACCGCCACCAGCACCGGCTGTACCAGCAGCACCAGCGGCTAAATAAGCAAGCGGTCATTATTGCTTGGCAAAAAAAGGGCTGCTTGTCGCAGCCTTTTTTTATGGTAATACCACCCTGACTGATTCTGAGGGTCTTAACAATTCTTTGTTATTGGGTTTGAAGATAATATCCAACTCGTAAATAGCACCTTCCGGTTCAATGCGCACGGCTTCCACGCCTTGGCGGTAGATTTTGCCATTACGCGAACTGCCATTCACCAGCACTTGTGCGCTTTGCCCAACCGAATAGCGACGCAACACATCGGCTGTGACCAATACCCGTGCGACCATCTGATCATCGGGCGCTAATGTCACCAACGGCTGGTCTTGTTTGCCTGCAAAAATCACTGCGCCTTGCCATGCGGTATTTGCGGCAATAATGCCGGAAAATGGGGCTTTGAGTTCGGTGTGTTCCAAGGCGACTTGCGCGGCTTCTTCGGTGGCTTTGGCGGATTCCATCTCGGTTTGTGCCACGGCTTGTTTCAACTCGCCGTCTTTCAACTCTTCTTCGGCAATTAAGCCACGGTCAAACAGCTCTTGGGTACGTGCCATATCGCGACTGGCATCGTCCAAGCTCAAGGTGGCGCGGGCAACGCGGGCTTTGGCTTCCAGCAGCGTGGCTTTTTGCTTGCGTTGATCCATGCGCACTAACACATCACCAGCCTTGACGTGTTGCCCGGTGGTGACATTTACTTTTTCGACAATGCCGTTTTCAATGACGCGCATGTCAACTTTGTGCATCCATTCCAAACGCCCTTTGAGTTCCAGAGCCTGAGCGGGCAGGCTGCACAGTAATAGGGCGGGCAAAAGTAACCGGAGGCTTAGCGGGGTCGATCTCATTCGGGCTTTTCCTCTTGTTTCGCGGGTTGGGGCAGTGGCCAGACGGGTTTGCCTTGCAGGGCATTGAGTTGCGCAAGGGTAAGTGCTTGGCAAAACTGGATTTGTTGTTCTTGCAAACGCGCTTTGCTTTGTTGGGTCATGGCATCGCCAATGTCGGATTTGACTTCTTGTTCGTACAGGGTACGGCTGCGTTCCAGATAATAGTCACGCCAGAGGATTTCTGCTTGGGAACGCCCTTCGGCGACTTTTAAAATATCCAGACGCAGCAGGAGTTCGAGAATTTGCTGACGCAATTCCATGTCGATCACCGCCTGTTCGTCGGCTTTGGCGTCGTCACGGCGGTCTTTCAGCCACTTATTGCCTTGCAAACTGGCTGCGACCAATTCATCCAACGTCGGCATTTCGGCAGGGAATTTGCCAAGGGTCGGTGGGTTCAACTCGTTAGGTAATGTCTGGGGGTTATTGATGGCTTGTGACAACAAGGAGCGGGTCAGGCGTTGTGACGCCATGCTGGCTGCACCTTGCTGGCGGACAATCTGGTATTCGGCATCCAGTTCCGCGACATCGAGTTCGGAAAACTCTTTCAATTCCATGCGGGTGCGGGTGCGATCCAGCGGGATGAAATACACCGCCATGTTTTCGTTATCACGCACTGCGCTGCCATCTGCCAACAAGACATCGAAAAAGCGCTGGAGGATTTCTAAACGCTGATTATCCAGCGGGGAAACCAGCCCCGCCAGTTGGCGGTCACGCTGATTATCGGGGCTGGTATTGTTGTTGTACGCAAGGTTGTGGCAGTCCAGATACAACGGCTGGGGGGCTGGGTAACGTTGGGCAATTTCCGGTGCAAGCTGGGTACGCGGATGACCATTAGCAAAATTCAGCGCCTGATCCAGACTCAAGGGGTCAGGCACTTCCGCCGCGTGGGCAACCGGGAATAGCAAAGCACTGGCGAATAAGATCGGGCGTAAGTGCTTAACTCTTGGCATCGCTGGTTTGCTCGCGCTTGAATTTGGAGAACGGCACGTCTTCATTCTTTTTGTCGACCACGTATTTGCCGAACAGCATGAATTCATCCGCATCCTTGGTTGCGCCGGTTAAGCGTCCGTTTTTCACCGGTTCACCATCCAGCCCGATAAATTGAAACACCGGGGTGGCGCGTACCCGGAATTCTTTCAGAGCGAAATCTTTCTGGGTGGTGGTTTCGCCTTTGAAATTGGTTAATTCCACATCGCCTTCAATGTCGACCGTCACAATGCGAAAATTTTCTTTGTAGTAATCCTGAATATCGCTGCGATTAAGTACGGTGGTTTTCATACGGTGGCAGAATGGGCATTCATCCATTTCAAACATCACCAGCAAGCCTTGTTTGCCATCGGCTTTGGCGGTTTCGATTTCATCCTGCATATTATTGAAGGTTTCATCGAAGAATTGCGCGACCTCGCGGATTTCGACTTTAGCCGGTTCGCCGCTCTCCGCCGCTTTATCGGGGGTACTGCTGACATCTGTGGATGGTGCTGCGGCGGGGGTATCTGCGGCGGATTTGTCTTCTGCGGGTTTACTGTCAGCGAATACGTGATTGACGGAAACGCTCAATGCGATGAGCATGGTGAGTAAAATAGTTCTTAACATGGGGAATCCTCCTTTTTGGGTATGCTATGGCTAATTCAGATGGCATTCAAGCACGAAAGTTGCTATAGGATTAATGCGGTAGTGCGAACCACAATACCACAGGCATAATCACCAGACTTGCGAGATTACCCAGTAATACAATTGAGGCGACCCGATCGGGTTCTTGTTGGTATTGTTCCGCGACCAACACATTCAATACGGCAGGGGGCAGCGCTGCAAATACCAGCAACAGGGCGTAATGCGTCGTGCTCAAGTCCAGCCATTGTGCCATTAAAAATGCGCTGATGAGTCCGGCAGCAGGACCTGCGAGTGCGCCAAGCGTGCCGAGTTTCCAATCGCGAAAATTCACATCCAACAGGCGCACCCCCAAGGAAAATAGCAATAAGGGGATAGAAACCTGCCCCAGTAGCTTAACCGTATTCGCCAAGGCATCCGGCAAGGTAATGTGCAAACTGCTAAACAATAAACCCAGAATCGTGGCTTGAATCATCGGCATTTTCAGCAAATGCAGCGGATTCGTGCGATGGTTTAAAATGTAAAACCCGACCGTGAAATGCAATACCATTTCAATAATAAACAGCACCACGGCGGCTTGCAGCGCTGACTCCCCAAACGCAAACAGGATCAGCGGGATACCCATATTGCCGGAGTTATTAAACATCATCGGCGGCAAAAACGTTTTCAGATTGATGCGCAATAGCCAAGCCAGCGGTAACAGCAGCAAGCCCGAACCCAATACCACGGCAACCCCGCCAATGGCGAGGTCGCGGAACGCTAGAAAATCGAAGGGCTTATCCATCAGCGCCCAAAACACGAGGAATGGCGCGAAAAATTCCATATTCAGGCGGTTAACCACCGCCATATCCGGGCGGCGGAAATAGCCATACGCAGCCCCTAACGCGGAGCAGGCAAATACGGGAAAAATGATGCTGAAAATGCGTAGGGCAGTATCGAGCATGGATTGTTTAAAAATCCGTTACCCAAGAAATTTTATTGTCACCAATCATCCAATGCCCTGCTTGCGCTCCGACAAACGCCCCTAGCGCATCCCATGCTAAATCTTTAGTGCTGAAATGGTTGCCTTCCTCTTGGCTGTCAATGACTTCTTTGAGAATGCCGGGGGCGATTGCCCACGCAAAGGCTTGAGTACGGTCGTGTGTTTGCGAATAGGCAGCAACCCCCAATGCGGCGGAGACACCAAAATGTAACGATTTATCTTTACCTGTCCACTCATCGGCATGAACCGGATGAGTGGATAGGAGTAATACCACCAAGGTGCTTGCCTGCAACGCTTGAGAAGCTTTCAT
>JBEUIR010000193.1:0-4924 GCA_040415395.1 Candidatus Thiothrix namsaraevi | reverse complement strand
TATTGAGCAATATCGTATGCCAGACAATCTGCCATCAATTCACCTATAACAGAATGATCTTCCCTACTCATTTCCAAACGCAACACGCCATGCAGCTCACCCGATTGGGGGTGGAGAATCGGCGCTGAATAACACACCAAATCCGGCAAAAGCGTCCAATTGGCTGTGCTGGCATATGCCCATAACAGCCGTCCATTCTGATCAGCAAGAGAAATAATCAGTTCGTTGGTATTCACCAATTGGCTGACTTTTTCCAAAGCTGGCGCGGCGGCCAATTGCAAAGGGTTGGAATCCCAAGGTTGCCAACTCTCGTCATATTGCTTGCGATGTGTAACAAGCCCGCTATGGCTTTTTATGACACTCATCAGTGAGAACCTCGCAAATCATTGGCTCATGGTTATGATTAATTTTTATAAAAGCTCAGGAACACTTCAACGTATTGCGTAACTCATCCAGCTTTTGTTGCAGATTAGTACGTTGGGTGGAAACACTCAACTTGTTGAGCAAGGTAGACAAGATTTGAATTTCACCGCTGATCCCGCCCAACTTGGCAGCATTCTTTTCGCACGCGGGAATAGCGGAAATCGTCGGTGTACGCAAGGTAGCGGTGGTTCCACACTGCACCGCGCCGCCATAGTTGCCGGTATAGGCATTGCCACCCAACCAGCCGACATTGGTAAATTCATTGCCGGGGTTGGTATTGACTGAATTGGGTAACTGGCTAAAAGGGTCACTATTCTCCAACAAAGCCACTCCCGGCACGCACCCGGATGGGCTGGTGAAGGAAAAGATGCGTTGTTCTTTGCCTGCCTGCCAACCGAATGCGGGCGGGCGACCACCGCTGTATAGCAACCCAAATGACAGATAATCCGCTTGGCGGTTTTCGGTGGGAGCTTTTACCTGTGAATGGTTAACCCAGTTAATGCCCTTGACGGCGCTTTTCAGGCTATTGATAACAAAACCGTTACCATTAGTTGAGCGCGGTACGACCAAGCTAATTTGCGCTGACAGCACCATGTCGGGCGTGGGTACGGCGTCTGGGGTCATGTAGACCACGTATTCATTGCTGCTGGTTTCATGGCTAATACGGAACTGGACACCCGCAAACGCTGGTGCGCTTGCTGTTAAAGCCAGTGTGATGAGGGTGGCATGGATGGATGTTAGGGTTTTCATGGCATTACTCCTTGCGACTTTATTAGGGCTTGTTATCGGTTGCCGACAGTGCCTAATTTACCGGGAGAGGGGTTTAACAAAGGTTGGTAATGGGCGCTTTGTTCACCAACCTTTGTTAAACCTTGATTACCATCAGCAGACCAGCAATTCCAGCAGACGTTCGCGTACCAACGGGGTACACAGCAAATTTTTGGCATGGTCGAGTAAGGTTTGAGCATCCTGACAGCGATGTAGCAACGCTTCCATACCCGCATCAATGTGGTGACGCGCTTCCTCCAATGCCGGGGCGGTGGAGTTCGGTAGCAAAGTGCCATGATACAGCTTGAGCGCGTCTGCAATACGGTTGTTCTGCTGGAGCACCTGTGACAATTCCACGAAATCCGCCCATACGGACATGCCCAAGCGGTAAGGATGGCTACTGATTTCGCCCTTCAATAGATGGCGTAATGAGGTGAGAATGGTCTTGATGGTGGCGGGATGCGTACCCGCATAAGGGCATAAAGCTTGATGCAAGGTTTCCAGGGTGATGCCTTGTGGGTTCAGGGCGAGGATGCAGAGGATTTCAAGCTGACGCTGGTTAAGCTGTAAATATTGCCCATGAAACAAGACTTTGGCTTGCCCCAAAGCGTGAATTTCGAGGTTGGCTCTGGGCAAGTAAATTGGTAAACGCCGCGCAATATTATTGGCTATGTGCGCCGCCACGCTTTCCGCAAAGGGAACATGCCGCTGCCAGTGCGTCGTCAAATCCAACACCCCCAGCAATTGCCCGGATTGCGGGTGAATAATCGGGGCGGCGTAGCACACAATGTCGTGGCAGGCAGGCCAATAATGCTCGGTCGCAAACACGGTGCAAGGTCGGCACAAGCTCAATGCCAAACCGACACCATTCGTGCCGCTGATGGATTCTGCCCATTGACCGCCTGGTATGAAGTTAATGGTTTCGGTAAAAGGCCGCAGAGATGGGTGTTCGGCAGTCCAGAGCAATTTACCATTGGGGTCAGCGATGGCGGCGACGAAAGTATCTTCCTGCACCAGCCGGTTGAGTTTATCCAGTTCAGGGGATACAGCTTGACGTAAGGGGGATGCTTCCCACGTCGCTAAAATACTGTACTCATCTTCGCGTGGCGTAGCGATTGGCTGGGATTGCAAGGCGGCTGGGCTGCGCTGCCAAGATGCAACCGTCGTGGCGTTGACCTGTTGGGCAGATTGCCCTTGGCAAGTTGATTTGCCATGACACAAGGGCAAACCCTGAACAAAGCGCTCTTTTTGTATTTCAGCTTGGTCGCGGCGCGAACGCAACGCCGCTTGGTGCTTGGTAAGGGACATGGGGTTATCTCACCATTTATCAGTGTTTTTTATAATTGACGTGTATGCAGCTTAGTGTTTCTCCTTTGGCTATGCAAGGATTTTGGCGGTGTCATTCGTGCGTGGCGTTTAGTTGAGGAAGATCGGGCGGCTTGGTCTATAATGCGCGGCTCTCCCACTTGGACAAGTACCCCCACGCATGAATGCCGAACAGCTCAAACAGCTTGAAACCGACCTTTGGTCTGCCGCCGACAACCTCCGTGCCAATACCGGGCTGAAATCCAGCGAATACGCCACGCCGGTGCTGGGGCTGATTTTCCTCAAGTTTGCCGACAATAAATACCGCCATGCCGAGCCGGAGATTCTGGCGGAATACCAACGTTTGCAAGGCTCGCGGCGTGACTACAAATCCCTAGACGAGATTGCGCGGGGAAAATGCGGCTTTTACTTGCCGGAACAGGCGCGTTACGCGCATTTGCTGAACTTGCCGGGGCAGGAAGACATTGCCAAAGCCATCAAGCTGGCGATGGAGGCGATCGAGCAATACAAGCCGGAACTGGAAGGTGTGTTGCCCAAGGAAGAATATTTTTCCTTCAACCGCACCCCGGAAAGCCGCACGGTATTGTTTGATCTGGTGAAAAGTTTTTCCAACATTCCGCTGGATGCCAGTGGCGATGTGTTTGGCAAAATCTACGAGTTTTTCCTCGGCAAATTCGCCTTGAGTGAGGGGCAAAAGGGCGGCGAGTTCTTTACCCCGACTTCGGTGGTTAAGCTGATGGTGGAAATCATCGAGCCGCATCATGGCTCGGTGTATGACCCCGCCTGTGGGTCGGGCGGAATGTTCGTACAATCCCAACATTTTGTGCAACACCGTAGGGGCGGTTCGCGAACCGCCCTTACAACTGCCCCTACCCAGCAAGACCACTCCTTGTTTGTGTACGGGCAGGAAAAAACCCTCGATAGCGTCAAGCTGGCGAAGATGAACCTCGTGGTGAATGGCTTGCGCGGCGACATCCGGCTGGCGAACAGTTACAGCGAAAACCCGTTTGACGGCTTCGGCAAGTTTGATTTCGTGATGGCGAATCCGCCGTTCAATGTCGATGATGTGCCGGTGGCGACGGTGGAAAATGACCCGCGTTTTAACACTTACGGCATCCCGCGCAACAAGACCAAGCTCAAACAGGTGGATCAGGGCAAGGAAACTGTGCCGAATGCCAATTATTTGTGGATCAGCCTGTTTGCTACTTCGTTGAAAGCCAAGGGACGGGCGGCGTTGGTGATGGCGAATTCGGCGAGTGATGCGCGGCATTCCGAGGCAGAAATGCGCCAGAAACTGGTGGATAACAACCTGATTTACGCGATGTTGACGCTGCCCTCGAATATGTTTTACACCGTGACGCTGCCTGCGACTTTGTGGTTTTTCGACAAGGCGAAGGCGGATAAGCAGATTCTGTTCATTGATGCGCGGAATATTTTTACCCAGATTGACCGGGCGCACCGCGAATTTACCGAGGCGCAAATCCAGAACATTGCGATTATCAGCAAGCTGCACAAGGGCGAACGTGCCGAATTCTTGAGCTTGATTGATGGCTATTTTGCCGACGGTATGGCGCGGTTGGCGGAAAATCAGCAGCAAGTTGAACCCGTGAGTGCGCAATTATTGGCGGTGTTGGCGGAGGCACAAGGCAAGCAGGCGGTGCAGGATTTAGTGGCACAATGGCAGGGCTTGGCGGCGTTGGAACAAGCGTATCAGGATTATGTGGAGCGCACTGAAGACATGGCGGGCGATGATGCCGCGCTGGATGAAATGAATGCGTTGCAACACGGGTTGCGGGCGACGTTTGATCCGTTCTTTGTGGGCTTGCACGCGGGTTTGAAAAAGCTCGACAAGATTATCCGCAGCCACGAAAAAGCCAAGGCGGAGGCGGCGAAAGCGGAAGGCAAACGGGCGGGGACTGACCGCGACACCAAACAGCTTAAGGCGGCGTTGGAGCAATTGCACAAAGAAGTCAGCAGCGCGGAAAGCACTTTTCAGCACATCCACTGGTTGCAGGAACGGTTTCCGGCGGCGCGTTACGAAGACGTGACCGGGCTGTGCAAACTCGCGTCCCCTGCCGAGGTACAGGAACAGGATTACTCGCTGAATCCGGGGCGGTACGTTGGCGTGGTCATCGAAGAAGACGGCAAGACCGAAGAAGAATTCCTCGCCGACCTCATCGCCATGAACGACGAGTTCACCAAACTCAACGACGAAGCCCGCGAACTCGAAAAAGTCATCGCCGCCAATGTCCAAATGCTGATGGGTGATTCATGAGTTTTACAGAAAAAACGATTGGTGAACTTGTTACTTTTCAACGTGGTTTTGATTTGACCCAAGCTTTACGTTCTGATGGAAATATTCCGATTGTTTCATCATCCGGTGTTACCGGCTATCACAACGAAGCAA
>JBEUIR010000192.1:0-4930 GCA_040415395.1 Candidatus Thiothrix namsaraevi | reverse complement strand
GGGCGTGTGGTGCAATAAGCCTGTGTTCACTGAGTGGATTGTCACCGTCGTGTCATTGATAACCCGACATCTCCAAATACCCCTGCCCCAGCACCTCGCCACTCTCCATATCCACCACCCGCACTGCGCCTTCCCAATACGTAATCCCCGTCTGCATCAACTGATCATCCACCAGCGCCTCAATCCGCCAATGCCGTTGCTGCTTGGGCAAACGCATTTCCCACGCCACCGGATAACGTGCCCCGCTTGCCGATTGCCAGTAACGCAACGGCTTCAATTCCACATCATCCCGACGCAACGTTTGCGCCGTACCCTCCGGCAACACCCACTTCCCCGCACTGTGCGTATCCGTTTCTCCCGACTTTTTGCGCAAGCGGTAAAACATCAGCTCATGCCCATCGCGCAATTGCAGCGAAAACCAATCCCAGCCCGCCTGATCCGCCCCCAGCGCACTGGTACTCCATTCCCGATCCAACCACGATTCACCCGTCACGGTGAAACGCTGCCCGTCGCGGTAAATTTCCCCCAAAGTCTGCAAGCGCGTTAACGAGTAATAATACGAGGCATTGCCCGCCTCACTGCTTTTCTGGCTCAAACCCTGATCACCTTGCAACACCGGCGGCTTTTGCGGGCGCAACTGCAAATTCAGCGTGAAATCTTTGGCTTTTACCGCAATCGCCCACGGAAACTCCCCCGCACCATTACCCACCATCTGCCAATCTTCCAGCCACACCCGGAACGGCTGCACGGATTGCCCCGCCAGCCCTGCCGCCCCCCGCGCCAAACGCTGATCATGCCAATGTTCACCCGCTTGCACATCGGTCAACGCCACATGCGCCATCCACACCTGATTCGTTGCCCACGGTGAAGCACTCACGGGTTTATCCGGCGTTAACGCAATCCGAAACCACGTCACCTGATAGCCGAACTGCCGCCCGTCATCGGTTTGCACATTGCCCGTCACATACCACCATTCGTTACGGAAATCGGAATGCGCCGCGTGATCTTGCGGAAATTGAAAGGCGCGTGGCGCAAGCGCACGGGTAAACCGCGCATCCGCCACCCCGCCCAATGCCGCATTCAAATCAAACGCATCCGGCTCTGGCGCTTTACTACACCCAACCAGCAAAAGCACCAACAAAATCAGCCACCCATTACCGCGCATCCAACCCCTCCCGCACCGAGGCTCGCCCAATGCGTCGCACCGGATAAAAACTTGCCAGCAACGCCGCCACCAACGCCAGCGTGACGGCTTGCAACGGCACAAACGCGAACACATGCGTTTGCATCGTCCACCCAAACGAACGCTGGTTAATAATCTCGATCAACACCACCGACAGCAACCAGCCCAAGGGCAGCGACAACAACCCCGCCAGCAACCCAATCAACGCCGCCTGCCCCAACACCAGCCGCTGCAATTGCTGCGGCGTAAATCCGGTCGCCCGCAAAATCGCAAACTCACGCCCCTTTTCCAAAAACAACGCCATCAACGCACTGAACACGCCCACGAACGCCACAATAATCACCAGCAAGCGCAATACATTGGTAATCGCAAATGTCCGATCAAACACCTGCAAGGAAAAGTCGCGAATATCCTGATTGGAACGCACCACCAACGGCTGCCCCGCCTGCTGCAATTCGCCCGCCCAGATTTGCAATTGCCGCTTCAGCACCACTACATCCGCCCCCGCTGCGGCCTGTATCCCAATCGACGAAATCCCCCGATCCGCCCAATAACGTTCGTACAACCCACGCGGCAACACCACCATGCCCTGCGTCGCACTGTAATCACGAAACACCCCCAACACTGGCACATTCACCCTGCCCGCCACTTCCGTCGTCACCTGCACCGTATCGCCGCGCTGCTTGCCACGATGATACGCAAACGGCTCAGACACCAGCAACCCTTCGCCCGCCAGAAACCGCTGCCAAATCACTGCCGCATCCCCCTCCAAAAACGCAAACCCGCGCCCGCTATGACGACTCGGCTGCAACACCAACGCAGGCAGCGGAAAATCTTCCACCGTCAACCGCGCCGTGCGCCCCGTACTCACCGCCACCACACTCTCCAACCCTTGCATCCGTACCAACCAATCAGGATGCAACGACCCATCCACCCGCGACGCTTCCTGCGACGTCGCCGACACATACAAATCGCTGGCAAGCGTCATTTCCAACCATTCCGCCACACTCGCCCGAAACGAGCCGATCATAATTCCCACGCCCACCGTTGCCGACACCGCCACTGTCAGCGCAATAATCGCCAAGCTGGTACGGCTCAAACTCGCCTGCACCCCACGTATCGCCATGCGCCACAACAAACTCAACCGCAGCCGTTGCAAACCGTGCAAGGCAAAGCGCAACACCAACGGCACGCACAAGCTATACCCCACAATCAGCAAAAACAGCCCGAAAAACCCCGTCACCAACTGCTTACCGGAATAACCAATCAACCCCGCACTCGCCAGCATCAACACCACACCTGCCACCGCCAAGCCCGCACCCCTGCGCTGATTGCCCTGTTCCAACGTCGATTGCCGTTGCACCTGCACGGGCGACACCTGTGCCGCCTCCCACGCAGGCGCTAACGTCGCCACCAACACCGCCAGCAAGGTAATGCCCACGCCTTTCAGCAATACCACCGGCGTCAGCAGCAAATCCGTCGCCCGCACACTCACGTACAAATCACTGATCGTTTGCGTCACCAATACCAGCAAACCCTGCCCCAACAACACGCCGAGCAATACCCCCAGCACGCTGCCAATCACGCCCAATACCAAGGCTTCCAGCAACAAATGGCGGAACAATTGCCCACCCGTTACCCCCACCATACGCCCAATCGCAAACGCCTGCCGCCGCTGCAACACCGAAAACGTCATGGTGTTATAAACCAAAAACGCCCCCACCAGCATTGCCAGCAAACTCATCGCCAACAAATTGGTGCTAAACGCTTGCGTCATCTGGGTAAACACTTGTTGGCGGGAAGCGAAGGATTCGAGCTTGAGCGCAGGCGGCAACCGCGCTTGCAATTCAGCGGCTTGCGCGTCGGTTAACTTGAGTTGGATGCGCGTTAAACCGGGCGAATCACCTTGCACCGTCGCAATATCCGCCACCCATAATTCATCACTGACTTGCACCCGCGCCCCCGGCTCCGTCAGCAAACGCCGCACCTCATCAGCGTCAATGTTCACCCCTGCCGCCTGCTGCAACGGCGCAGCAAACGGATCAATCCCCAGCAACGTCGCCTGCAAACCGTCCTGCTCAATCGTCTTTTCCACTACCGGCGCAGACTCCCGATACCCCCATTCCACCCGCAACTGCCGATAAAATTCATCGGGAAGATTGCCACGCACCGCAGTGATTTCATGCGTCATCGTGCCGGAAAGCGCGTTCACCGAGGCACGAAACGATTGCCCCGCGCTCTGATTCGCCAAATCCACCGCAATAATCACCGCCGTCCCCAGCGCAATGCTCAACAGCGTCAGCCACAACTGCCAAGGATGTCGCGTGAAAAAGCGCCAACTGGCACGCGCCAGCAAGGTATTACTCACCTTACAACCCGCATACACCGCCCTCGTACACATCCATCACCGACTTGAGTTCGCGATACAGGTAATTGCGCTCGTCAGGGCTAAATGCCATCAACGCTTCTGGCGTCTCGCCCTTTTCGAAGGCATACAACACCTTATTCACCTGAATACAACCTGCGCCCGCCATTTTCTCAACCACCTCATCCAGACGCGCCGTGTCCACCGGTTCTGCGGGTACCACCGCTTGCGGGAATTCATCTGCCCCAAACCAGAAATCCAAGCCTTGCGCCAAAAACTGGTCGTAACCCAGATAATGCGAACCGTCACACGAAAAATTCAACCCCACCGTGCCATTCACAATATTCAGCGACGCCGAACGCAAATAAATGGTTTCATCCGCAAAGCGCAATGCTTTCAATTGTGCCAACACCTTGCCCACCATTTCCGGCGGCACAATCGCCCGCTCAAAATACGGGCGGCGCGGGTACGCCAAGCAAATATTGGGGTCAATCAACTCTTCATTGGTCAAAATACGGTACACATACGGGTCATCCCGGTGCCAAATTGTGGTACGACTGCTGGAAAAGTGAATCTGAAAATGGTGTACACCCTGATCCAAAATCAGGGCCTCATGCACCGACAGCACCACATCAATGTGCCGATCCATCACGCTTTCCGCCCGCTGTTGTGCAAACAAACCGCTACGAATCGCCGGGTCGCCCTTGATTTGTCGCCACTGGCTCGGCTCTTCGTAAATCACATCCGAATGCGGCAATTCGCGCAAATCGTAATCCACGCCCAAAAAGCCGACGCGCTGCCCGTTCGCATCCCGAATGGTTTGAATCGCCGTAATCGACGGGCGCTTTTTATTGCGGCTGATATAGGCTTCCGACAAGTTAAAGTCGATGCTGGCATCGTGCATGTGCTGCATGTACGGGCGTTCGGAACGGTCACGCCCGCGTGCTTCCATATCCGCACCGTAACGATTGACGGTGGAACTGATTTGCACCCCGTGTACATCCATCGTATACACGTATTTACAATAATCCAGTGCGCTGAAAACCCGCCGCATACATTCATCCAGCCGCTCGACCTCATCCATCTGCGGCAAGATTCGGTCTGCGTACTCGTTGAGCGCATTGCCTAGTAAATCCGTGAGCAAGGCACGGTGTGAGTTAATCGAATGTTGTAATGATTCCGCCATGTTACTATCCTCATTTATTCATTAGGTCACTTGCCCTAGGTTATGATAGCAAGCAAATCACCATTCACTATGCGCTAATCATTCGCTAATCGTTGAAAACATCCCAAAGCGAATAACGTCCTTAGCAAAGTTAAGAGGTATGAGTCATGTGGTTAAGCACAAGGAAAATTTTCCACGCAAATGATGATCGGTGGCT
>JBEUIR010000191.1:3801-4941 GCA_040415395.1 Candidatus Thiothrix namsaraevi | reverse complement strand
GGCAAATCATTGCGGGAATCGCTGTAGAAATAACTGCCCGCCAAGGTTTCCGCACGATTTTCCAGCCAGTGTTGCAGGCGCGTAACTTTGCCCGCCTGAAAGCAGGGGATGCCGTTAATCTCACGGGTGTAGCGCTCATTGACAATTTTGGGTTCGGTCGCTAATAAATGCGGAATGCCAAAGGCTGCAACAATCGGGCGAGTGATAAAGCTGTTGGTCGCGGTAATTACCATCAGCGTGTGCCCTTGGCGGCGGTGTTGTTCCACCAATTGCTTTGCTGCGTCGGTGATCATCGATTGAATGGTGCTGGCCATGAATTCGCGGTGTAATTCTGCGAGTTCTGTCATGCTACGTTCACTCAGCGGCTGGAATGAAAATGCTGAGAACTCGTGAATATCCAGCACCCCCTGTTTGTATTGGTCGTAAAAATACTGGTTAGCCGTTTCGTAATGCTCACGTTCGACCAAGCCTTTGCTGACGAGAAATTGCCCCCATGCATAATCGCTGTCGCCATTGAGGAGGGTGTTATCCAGATCAAAAAGTGCCAAAGTCATGTTTTTCTCACCTAAGTTGACGAAAACCGACGATTGTACCCGCTTTTCGTGAGAGTGAAATTGCCGAATCATGACAGTTATGGAAAAATCAGGAAAAGTTCAGCTTTGGAGAGTGAATCGTGATTGATCAGGAAGGATTCAGAGCCAATGTGGGCATCATCCTCTGCAATTGCGACGGGAAAGTGTTTTGGGGGAAACGGTTAGGGCAGGATTCCTGGCAGTTTCCACAGGGAGGAATAGATCAAGGAGAATCGCCGATAGACGCCATGTTTCGCGAACTGTACGAGGAAGTCGGTTTGCGGCACGATCAGGTGGAAATTGTCGGGCAAACTCGTGGATGGTTGCGATACCGCATCCCCCATTACATGATTCGCCGTCGTGCGAAGCCGTTGTGCATCGGGCAAAAGCAGCGCTGGTTTCTGCTGCGCTTGAAGTGCAACGATTATGATGTCAATTTACAGGCGACCGGAAAACCGGAATTTGATCACTGGGAATGGGTGGATTATTGGCATCCTGCCCACCAAGTGGTGTTTTTCAAACGTCGAGTCTATCATCGGGCGCTGAACGAATTAGCGCCGTTGTTGGG
>JBEUIR010000191.1:0-3701 GCA_040415395.1 Candidatus Thiothrix namsaraevi | reverse complement strand
ACGATCAGCAATACGCTGGGTGCTTCATTGAACCAGCGATACCACTTGTGATCGTGAGTATTCGCATCGTTGCGAAACTTAATCATTAGCTTGTAACAAGCGTGGTGATAGCCTAACAGCAACACAATCAGCAGCAATTTGGCGTGAAACCACCCCGATTGAAATAACACCCCGCCGCCTTGCACAATCATAATGATACCGAACACCGCCGTAATGGCTGCGCCAATGGTCATAATGGCGAACAAGCGCCGTTCCATGATTTTGAATAGCGCGAAACTGCCGCTGTGCTCTGGCATGGCATGGTAAACATACAGGCGGGGCAGGTAAAACAGCCCTGCAAACCACGTCACCATGAAGATGACGTGGATGGCTTTGATCCATTCGTACATGAGTTATCCTTTCAGCATGGAACGGATTTGTTGTTCCAGTTGCGCGAAGTCGAAGCTGCCGAGTTGCATCCGGGTGATTTTGCCTTCCGGGCTAACAAGGAATGAGGTGGGCGTGACTTTAATGCCGCCAAACGCTTGCCCCCACTCGCCGGTTTTGTCGTATGCCAAGTCGTATTGCATCCCTTTTTGCTGGCGCATGGCTTTGATGGCAGATTCTTCATCGTGCGGCATGGCGACACCGATGGTGCGGAAGCCGGTATCTTGCAGTTTTTGTTGCAGGTCGATCAAATGCGGAATTTCTTCCACACAGCTAGGGCAATCGGTTGCCCAAAATACCATCAGATAAGGCTTTCCCTTGAGCTTTTCCAACTCAAGTGCTTGTCCATCAATGGTTTGCAGTGTGATGGCGGGGGCGGCTTTGATACCGCCCGCCGGGGCGAGTAGGAAAAAGGCTAGAATGCCCGCGATGAATGCCAAAATGGCGATTCCTTTGATATCCAGTTTCATAGGCTTGCTGTTTGTTAATCGTTAAGGAAGGCGTATTATACAGAGGTTTTTCCAGCCGACATAAAAAGGAGTAGTGTGAAAAGGAAGATTGGTATTGTTGGCGCGACAGGTTATACCGGCGTTGAATTATTGCGGTTACTGGTTAACCATCCTGAGGTTGAGATCACGTGTGTGACGTCGCGTGAACATGCGGGGAGCCGGGTGGATGCGATGTTCCCGAACTTGCGGGGGTATGTCGATTTGGCATTCACCGCACCCTCTGACGATGCTTTGAGCGCGTGTGACTTGGTGTTTTTTGCGACACCTAATGGCATTGCCATGAAAAGTGCGCAAACCCTGTTGGATGCTGGCACGAAAGTGATTGACCTTGCTGCTGATTTTCGTATCAAAGACATTGCCGTGTGGGAAAAATGGTACGGAATGCAACACGCCAGCCCGCAACTGGTCGAAGAAGCGGTGTACGGCTTGCCTGAGTTAAACCGGACGCAAATCCGTGATGCTCGCTTGGTTGCCAATCCCGGTTGTTACCCCACCGCCGTTACCTTGGGTTTATTGCCTTTGGTGGAAAGCGGTTTGATTGATGTGGCAGGGATTATCGCCGACACTAAGTCTGGCGTCAGCGGGGCAGGGCGTAAGGCGGAAGTACACACCTTGCTGGCAGAGGCGGGAGATAATTTCAAAGCGTATGCAGTGGCAGGGCATCGCCATCAACCAGAAATTGCGCAAACGCTTTCCACCATTGCCCGTGCATCCATTAGTCCTGTTTTTGTGCCCCACTTATTGCCTATGATTCGTGGGATTCACGCTACACTCTATGCTATGTTGACCAGTGAAGCCGATTTGCAGCAACTCTATACCGCCCGCTATGCGCACGAACCCTTTGTGGATGTGATGCCCGCCGGTTCACACCCCGAAACCCGCTCGGTGCGTGGCGCGAATGTCTGCCGGATGGCGATTCATCGCCCCGGCAATACCGCACGGGTTGTGATACTCTCGGTGATTGATAATCTGGTTAAAGGCGCAGCGGGTCAGGCCGTGCAAAACATGAATCTGATGCTGGGCTTGGCAGAAGAGACGGCGTTGAAGCAACCAGGTTTATTGCCTTGATGAATACACAAAAGAGATAATAAGCACCCATGAGTCTGGAGTATAAATTTGAAAATCGTGGCACGGTACAAGTGCGCCCCACCGGGATCGATAAGCGCAGCCCGTGTTGGTACATGTTGATAGGCGTATTGTTACTGTTGACCGCCTTGGCGGGTTGGTTGTTTTTTAGTGGCTACATGACCCCAGCGAATGCATCGGGGGGTATTCATGCCGTGACTTTGCGCGGTAAAATGGACGAACAAGAGCGTCTGCTTGCCCAGCAAACCGCGACTATCCGTGAATTAGAAGATAAATTAGCCTCTGCTAAACGCGCTGAAGACGTCCAAGTGGTTGCCAACGAAGAACTTAAGCGTAAGTTTGCGGCAGCCGAAGCTGATTTAACGGTGCAGCGCGGCAAGCTCGCTTTGTACGAAGAAATTCTTTCGCCAGCGGGGTTAGAGCAAGGCTTGCACCTCCAACATTTTGCCGTCAAAGAACGCTTAGTCGACAATGATGGCAAAAAAATCAATGGAATGCGGGTGTATCAATACCACCTCGTCTTGGCGCATATCCGGGGTGGGGAGGAAGTCATCAAGGGCAGCTACAGCATCGCTATCAGTGGCAAGCAAGATGGCAAGCCCGCCAGTGTCCTGCACAAGGACGTTACCCCAGCAGGCGAAAAAGCTAACACGGCGTTTGAAGTGAAACATTACCAAAGTCTGGAAGGCAATTTAGTCTTTCCCAAGGATTTTGTGCCAGAATCCGTCAAGGTCAAAGTGACGCTGGCATCGGGTGAAACCCCAGAACGCTTAGCGAAAAGTTATGAATGGTCTTCTTTTAGTAATAAAGTTAGCGCTGTGGCGACTGACTCAACCGCATCCATCACCAAGGAGTAAATGAACATGTTCGGAAAATCCGCCAAGCCTAGCAGCGGTAGCACCAGTAGCCCTGCACCTAGCCATCATGGTGATCAGAAAATTCGCAGTGCTCAGATTGACACCATTATTGGTAAAGGCACGACGATTGACGGTGATTTACGTTTCTCCGGTGGTTTGCATGTTGAGGGTGTCATCAAAGGTAACTTGGCAGCCGATGGCGACAATGCCACGCTGATTTTAAGTGAGCATGGGCATATTCAAGGTGAAGTGCGTGTTCCCAGCATGGTATTAAATGGCGCGATTGACGGTGATGTTTTCGCCGGTGGCAAAGTTGAGTTGTTTGAAAAAGCGCGAATCTGTGGTGACGTGTATTACAACCTGCTGGAAATGGCCGTGGGTGCGGAAGTCAACGGCAAGTTAGTGCGTCAGAAGCCAGAGTCCGGCAAATTTGCGCAGTTACCTGTGCCAGCAACCGACAGCGAATAAGGCTTTTTTGTCTTTTGCGCCAGTGATGGTAACGTTACTGAATACACTTGTTTTTGAGGAGATTTCCCATGAGCGTTGAAACCGCTATTCCTGCACCGTTGGTCTTTACCGACGCTGCTGCTGTTAAAGTCAAAGCCCTGATTGAAGATGAAGGCAATGCAGCGTTGAAACTGCGCGTATTCGTGCAAGGTGGCGGTTGTTCTGGCTTCCAGTACGGCTTCACCTTTGACGAAAACATGAACGAAGATGATACCGCAGTGGAAAACGCTGGCGTGACGTTGTTGATTGACCCCATGAGCTTCCAGTACATGGTTGGTGCAGAAATCGACTACACCGAAGGTTTGGAAGGGGCGCA
>JBEUIR010000190.1:0-4945 GCA_040415395.1 Candidatus Thiothrix namsaraevi | reverse complement strand
ATGATGGCTCCTGCTCCGATGCCAGCAATGCCGACTGCTCCTGGCGTAACCCCAGGACCTGCTGCTAAATAATTTCAGCCAAAGCAGTTATACTAAACAGGTCGGTTCATCCGACCTGTTTTCGTATTAGCATGATAAAATCTACAGGGAGCACATCCATGAAAAAAATGATTGCAAGCATCCTCTTGGCAGGCATCGCAGGCAGTGTCAATGCAGACGGTTGGGGCTTTGACAACTTCGACATGCATCCCAACATGAATTGGGGCAATAACCAATCGTGGGGTAATGGCCCTGGCAATGGTTTCAACTGGGGCAGCGGTCCATCATGGGGTGGCGGTCCTAATATGGGTTGGGGAAATGGCGCTAACATGCCCTTCAACTGGAATAATGGTCCATCATGGGGCAACAACAATCCGTGGAATAATGGTCCGACCATGCCATTCTGGAACAATGGTCCCTCATGGAATGGCGCTAATATGCCCTTCAACTGGAATAACGGTCCCTCATGGAATAATGGCTCGAACTTCCCCGGCATGGGTTGGAGCAACAACCAACGCCGTTACCCGCGACCAGTAGCACCGTTTGGAATGCAACCTGGCATGAACAACAACTTGCCACCGTTCATGATTCCGCCAGCACCACCGGTAGCACCGACCGCCCCCAGCGCAATGCCGGAAGCAGCAGCAACGCCAGCACCGGCGGCAACAACACCTGTGCCACCAGCAGCAGCGCCAGCACCGGCGGCAACGCTGCCTGACGCCGCGCCAGCAGCAGCAACACCAGCACCGGCGGCAACAACGACTACTCCAGGTCCTGTAAAACAGTAATCACATAGTAGGGGCGAGTTATAATTCGCCCCTACCGCATCCCGCATCGAAACAGTCACGGAACGACCCACTTGCTAAGCTACCGACACGCTTTCCACGCAGGCAACCACGCTGATGTTCTCAAACATCTGGTACTGGTGTTAACACTGGACTACTACTTACGCAAAGACAAACCCTTCTGGTACATCGACACCCACGCAGGCTGCGGCTTATACCAACTCAGCAGTGCAGAAGCCCAAAAAACCCGCGAATTCGCCCAAGGTATTCAAACCCTGTGGAAAGCTTCTGATATACCTGAAGCACTGGAACCTTATCGACAACAAATCCGAGCACTCAACCCCGGCACAAAACTCAACTACTATCCCGGTTCACCTTGGCTAGCTGCCAATTTACTGCGTAACACCGACCAATTGCGCTTGTTTGAATTACACCCCAGTGATTTCACTGCGCTTAACCAAAATTTAGGCTCCGACAAACGTGTTCACGTTAGCAAACAAGATGGCTTGAAAGGCTTACTAGGCTTACTCCCCCCCATCACGCGCCGGGCTGTCACCCTCATCGACCCCTCTTACGAAGTCAAAACCGACTACAACGAGGTTATTAGCACCCTGAGCAAAGCCCACCAACGCTTCGCCACGGGAACTTACCTATTGTGGTATCCGGTAATAGAACGCCAACGGGTCAAACAAATGGCGACAGCCTTGCAACAAACTGGCATTCCGGGCATTTTACAACTGGAGTATTGTCCATTAGCCGATAGCACGGGAATGGGCATGACTGGCAGCGGCTTATTCATCATCAACCCACCCTGGTTACTCGCCGGGCAAATGCAAACCCTGCTACCCTGGCTTAACCAACAAATGGCACATGGCAACGGACACTTCACCGTCGCTTACACTAACCCCGAAAAAAATACCTGAGGCAAAGGATAACCCCATGCAATACTGGCTGATGAAATCAGAACCCGACGTATTCGGTATTGACGACTTACAGAAAGTGGGCATTGAACCTTGGGATGGCGTGCGCAATTACCAAGCCCGCAATATGATGCGCGACCTAATGCAAGTCGGCGATCAGGTATTTTTCTACCATTCCAATTGTGAAGTTCCCGGTATCGTCGGTATCGCCAGCATTGCCACCAAGGGCTACCCGGATGACACGGCTTGCAACCCAGAAGCAAAGTATTTTGACCCCAAGAGTGATCCGCAAAATCCACGCTGGTACCGGGTTGATGTGCAATTCGTGCGCAAACTCACCCGCACCATCAGCTTACATGAACTGCGGGAACAAGCCGCCTTGCAAGATATGCCACTGGTACGCAAAGGCTGCCGCCTGTCGGTCATGCCGGTGAGCACCACCGAATGGCAAGCAATTCTCGACTTAGAATAAACCTTAGGGTTTATCCTCAGCACCGGGGCGGCACGCTGCTGCCCCCGGTCCAAACAGCGGGCAGAAATCCTTGGGTAAATCAGCTTTTGCAGGTGCTGCATCAGGGGCTGCTGATGGTTTTGCTTCAACAGGTGTTATTGTGGTTGATGCCAGTGACGACGGCGCTTTCAGCGGCTCGTTGAAACGCGATAACCGTAAATCATGAAACACCCGTTTTGCTTCCCAATAATCCTTTTGGTATTGGTGACGAGTCAACAAGGTCTCTTTGGTATCTGTCGCTACCACCAAATCTTCTACACGCTCATCCATCACACTCAGTTGGGTAAGGAGTGCTTCCGCCTGACTCACCAAGCGGGCATGTTTGGCATATCCCTCCACCCCGGCTTGCTCTTGTGCTTCAAATTCACGCGCCAGTGTGGTTAAACGCTGCGCTTCTTGCGCATACGCAGGCGGCAAGCTCATAGCAGGCGCATCATCCCCCAACGTCACTGTGTCGTGAGGCTCACGTGACAAATAGAGCAATAATGCAGCAGAAATTGCAATAACAAACAATAAGAGGGGTAACGCAACCCGCAATAAACCTTCCAATTTTTCAATAATGGATGGCTCAGGCAGGTCTTGTTTAATGACTAATTTTGGCATGGGGCATTCCACTTCTTTGATCTGACCATTCACAACAGCGCGATGCCAACATAACAGCTCTTTATTAGTTTATACCAGTAACTGGCTGACAGAACGGCAGTTTTTGCTTGTATACGGGCATAGCCACTATATAAGCCTGAATAGTAACTGAATGCAATAGAAATGAACAAAGCCAACCAAGAAGTTGGCTTTTTGACTAAAATATAAGCTTATATGGCTTGCCCATTAGCGGGAGGTGCAGCCGGTGGAGGCGGCGCAACCGGAGGAACCGTCAACTCTTGTTTCAACTGATCCACCCCTTGCTTGAGGCTCTTGTTTAACTCTTGCACGCTCTCAGAGAGCGCCTTATCCAAATCTTGGAGACCGTTTTCCATGAACATATTCAATTGATCAACCACCGCGCCCATTGCGCCACTGACCATTGAACCCATAGTTTTTTGTACATCGACCTGCCAAACATCTTTATTGCGAACCAATACCGTGCGTAAAGGTATTGTCATATCGCCCTTTTCGCCACTATGCAGCACCGTTGCCACCTCGGCTGTTGTGCCATCCACTTTAATTTCACCGGTCTCAAAACGCTTCGCGGCAACGCTTTTGCTGGTGAGAAATTGCAGGTATTGCGCACTCTCCCAAGTTGTCAGATTTTTAGCGGTATCCATGTCTTCCGCTAACACCGCCTGCCAAAACTTATCAGCGACCTCGCGGGCTTGCTGCGACTCTGAAGAAAAAATACACCCAGACAGTAATACGCTGGCTATTAATAAATAAAAACCGGCTAAATAGCGCTTAAGGCTCATCGCTCACACCCTCCCTTCGAGAACACCTTCTTCCTGTACACCGGTTAGCATTGTCTGCCTAACGGTGTTTTCCAGTATCTCATGGTTTGCTACCGTAACACTGACTTTAGAATAATTAGGGGTATAACCGGTGTAAATTTTCTGCCCAGTGTTGCCAGCACGCCCATATTCCCATAATACCGGCACGGTATGACCCACTTGTTGCACCAGCCACTGCTGTTTCAAACGCTCACCCAGTGCGTGTAAGGTTTGGCTGCGAGCTTTCTTCACTGCTTCCGCCACTTGGTTAGACAAAGTAGCGGCTTTCGTTCCCGCACGAATCGAATAAGTGAAAATATGCAGGTGACCAAACCCCACCGACTCCACATACGCCAAGGTCTGTTCCCATTCCTCATCGGTTTCCCCCGGAAACCCGACGATAATATCGCTTGTCACGTTGAAACCCGGCACACGCTGACGCGCTTCCGCCACCAATCGCGCAAACTCGGCAGTTTTACAACGCCGCGCCATGCGCCGCAATACCGTATCCGCACCACTTTGCAAAGGCAAATGCATGTGTGGCATCAAACGCGGATTGGTAAACAACGCAAAAAAATCATCCGGCAAATCCCACGGCTCCACCGAAGCAAAGCGGATACGCGGCATATCGGTTTCCCGCAAAATCGCTTGCACCAAAGCATACAAGGAGCTGCCGGTATCACTGCCATAACCGCCGACATGCACCCCAGCCAAGACAATTTCCTGAATGCCTTGCTGATACAAGGTATTGATTTCTGAAATAATATCGGCTTCAGTACGACTACGTTCCTCGCCACGCGCCACCGTCACAATGCAAAACGTGCAACGGTAACGGCAACCATCCTGAATCTTGATAAACGCACGCTGCCGCCCGCGCAAAAACAACGGCGATTCTCCCGGCTCACTCGCCATCACCGGCATCACCGGCAGGGAAAATTGCTGCATCACCGTTTGGGGAAGTTGGTCTTTCTCGGTATTCGGTACAACCAAATCTACGCCCAAGGTTTGGGCGACTTCATCGGCTTGCAGGCTGGCGTAACAACCGCTGACCACCAGTTTGGCGGCAGGGTTTTCGCGGTAAAGACGGTGCATGAGACGCCGTGATTTGCCCGACGCCTCATGCGTTACTGCACAGGTATTCAGCACCAATACGTCAGCATCCGGCACATTGGGTACAATTTCATGCCCCTCTGCGCGAAATTGCTGCGACCATTGCTCCAATTCCGCCTCATTCAGACGGCATCCCAATGCTTTCAGATGGACTTTCAT
>JBEUIR010000189.1:0-4951 GCA_040415395.1 Candidatus Thiothrix namsaraevi | reverse complement strand
GTCTTGCGAGCAGTCTTGCGCAGAAACACGGTTTGGTCGGGCGTTAGCTTGCTGGTACGCCGTGCCAGCGGCTCACTCACCCACCAAATAATGGCAGGTGACAACCACCACAATAGCAGGATAGGCGCTGCCACCAGCACTGCTTCGGGGCGTACCAGTATCAGATACAACCCTGTGACCACGGCAATGACTGGCGCAATCCACATAGCTCGGTAAGCGTCCACAAGGTAAGTGCTATCGCGGTTGGCTTCGCTCGACGGATTCCATTCCAGCAGCCGCTGCTTTGAAACGCCCATTCGCCAGACCGTGCGGATAATCGCATCCAGACTGAAATACGCTTCGTATGGCAGGCAAATCAACGTTAGCGCGGCTTGGGTAAAATGCCCTTCCGCTGCCCGCATTTCCGCCGTCAGATGTTGCCGCAACAACAAATCGGCAGGCTTGCGCACCAGACTCAACAAGGACGCGCTGACCGACGGAATCAGCAAAATCGCCAACACTGCCAGTGTCCAGAAACCCGCCATTGGCAACACCGTCCAGCCCAACAGCAGCAACAGCGTCAATGCCGCAGCGGTAAGACTGCGCCGTAGATTGTCGAAAATCTTCCAGCGTGACAGCCACGACAACGGGTTTTTCTGGCGTTCTTTCCCAGCTCCCGGCACAGAGGGCAACAACCAGCCCAGCAATTGCCAATCGCCGCGAATCCAGCGGTGTCGACGGCTGACATCCGCGCTGTAACGCACGGGGTATTCTTCATACAACTGCACATCACTAATCAAACCTGCCCGCGCATAACAGCCTTCCAGCAAGTCATGGCTGAGAATGCAGTTTTCCGGCAAACGCCCGCCCAATGCTTGCTCAAACGCATCCACATCATAGATGCCTTTACCGATGAACGAGCCTTCGTTGAACACATCCTGATACACATCGGAGACGGCGCGGGTGTAAGGGTCGATGCCCGATTCCCCGCCATACAAGCGTGCATAGCGTGACAGGTTGGGGGCGGAAAGGCTGACACTGACACGAGGTTGCAGGATGCCATAACCGTGTATAACCCGCTGCTTGGCCGGGTCGTAAACCGCGTGATTCAGCGGATGCGCCAGCGTACCCACAAACTGACGCGCAGCGTCACGCGGAAGCTGGGTATCGGTGTCCAACGTAATCACGTATTTCACCCCAGCAAGCGGCGTAATGTCGCCCACGATCAGCGCGAAAGCATCCTTTGCCCCACCGCGTAGCAGCGCATTCAAATCCGCCAGCTTGCCGCGCTTGCGTTCGTAGCCCATCCATACTTGCGCTTGCGGATTCCAGCGGCGCGGGCGGTGAAACAGGAAGAAAATGTCACCCGCTTCGCTGGGATATTTGGTGTTCAATTGGTCGATGCCCGCTTGTGCCAGTAGCAATAGCGCGTCATCCCCCGGCTGCGTTTCTAGCGTTGCATCCAAGAAGTCGGTCAATAAGCCAAAATGCAAGTGCGTATCCCGATTGGCGAGGAAACGTACTTCCAACGCTTCCATCATGCTCTCAATGCCGGGGGCGTTGCTGAGCATGGTCGGTACGATGACCAAAGTGCGTGATGGTGCGGGAATGCCTTCAGAAAAATCCATGCGCGGCAAGGCATACGGCGTATTCAACAAAGTTGCCAGCCAGTTCACCAGTGCCACCGACAAATAGCTTGTGCCCACTACGAACAGAATGCCCAGCACTGCCAGCCCCCAGCCTTGCAAGCCTTCAGCACGGGCTTGCAACAATAAGCCGCCGGTAAACAGTGCGGTTAGTAGCGCAATACCGCCCACAAAGGAGAGCAGGGGTAAGCTGCACACCAAGCGATGCGCTCGCATCAGCAGTGGCAGCCGCACTTGCGCCGCTTGTTCGAGTTGCGGCAAGCCTGCATCAATCAGGTAAAAGCCAACGTGCGCTTTGCGGTCGTCACTGCCATGCTGTTCCGCGCCCGCTTGTGCCAATCGCACCGCTAATTGCGCGACTTCACCTTCAGAATAGTCGGTGTATTTGGCAGTTTTTTCCACGACGTGGCGGTAACGGTCGCGGGTAGCGAAAGTCATCTCGCCGTATGCACCAGCGGGATCGTTGCACAGGGCTTGTTCGACCACGCTCATATTTTCGACGAATTCTTCCCAATCCATCGAGCCAAGGAAGCGCAGGCTGCCAATGCTATTGCCAATGGAGACTTGATCAGCGGCTTGTTGCTGGCTTTCGATCTGCACCAATTGTTCAATGGTCAGGTGTGATTCTGCCAGCAATTGCTCAATCCAGCTCAACGGCAAGCCCAATGCGGCACTTTGCCATTGCAGGCGGCGTACCAGTTCCGCCACAAACGGCGTGGTCATCGGCGGGTTGGAACGCGCCATGTCGGCAATCACTAGTATCAGGCTTTTGGGGTCTTTTTCAGCGGCTTCGACCATGCGGTTTGCCCAAGTATCGGCAAGGTCTTGGTCAATTTTGTCGGTGGTAATGCGTGCCGCAATGCGCCGCAGGTTTTCGATCAAGGCCAAGCGCAACATAATGGGGATTGCCCACAATTCGCCCAGTTTCAACGGCGTGACGGTCTGGTAAGCGGTGACGAAACGGCTGAGGCTATCGGGGTCAACGCGCCCATCACCATGCGCAATGTTTTCCAGCGCAATGTCATAGACACGCGGCAAACCGCTGGATGCGCCTTCCGCCAAGCGCGGCAATTCGCGGCTGTAACCTTGCGGCAAATGGCGTTTGGCGGTACGGATTTGCTCATCAATCAGGTAGAAGTTATCCAACAACCATTCGCCTGCTGGGGTGAGACGGTGATTGGAACTGATCGTGGCGGTTAATACGCGGGCGCATTCCACCAGTACGGCTTCGTTGTCGGAGAGGCGGTCGAGAAGCTGATCACGTGGGAAGGTTTGGCTGAGTTGGTGGGTGTCGGCGAGCGTTTTGCCGTGGCGTTCCATTTGATCGGCGCTGAAGAGTTCGGCGCGTAAGGGTTGCGCTTCTTGGGTACGATCGTGTACCGCATTGACCCGGAAAGACAGTGTCCCCCATGCACGGATACTGCTTAACAAGGTTTTGGGGTTTTCTTTCATGCGCTCTCTCTTGCTTGGGTTTGGTCAAATACGATTTTCATGATCATTAACAACGGTACTGCCATGAAAATACCCGCCATGCCCCATAGCCATCCCAGCAACAGGATAAACAGAAAAATCAGGATGGGGTCGATGATAAACACCTTGCCCACGAACAGGGGCAGGACAAATTCTTCGAGCAGGTTCAGCAGCACCAGTGCTAGGGGCGGTAGCAATATCTGACTAAAATGGTTGAATGTCAGTAAGGAAACCAGCGTGATAATCACGAGGTTAATGGCTGCCCCCACATAGGGTATGTAATTGAGGATGGCGGCTGTTGCTCCCCAAACAATCGGATTGGGCATACCCAGTGCCCACATGGCAAGAGCTACTAGTACGCCAAGGCTGATATTGATGGCAGTGATCAGTAACAGGTAGTGACCGACCTGATGTTGGGCTGCCTGAACAATACGGATAACCGTGGCGCTGGATTCCTTGCTGCCCCAATACTGGTTGGCGCTGTTGATGGTTGAATCACCAAATGCCAACAGGAAGTACAGTAGCATCACAAAGGAAGCGACTGAAACCAAAAAGGATTGGGTATTATCCAGCAGGATGAACAGCATATTCGGCCCACGTACCACAACTTCACGTATCGGGGCATTATTCCCGGCAGCCGCTATTTCCCCGAATTTATCCGTCGTCTCCCGCATATTGGCGATGGAGCTTTTGAATGTGAGTAATTTATCTTCAATATGTGTTAGTTCGGCAGGTAAACGCTCTACCCAAACACTGACAGGATCGGCAAGATAATTGGCCGCCGTGACCATCACGGTGGAGAACAATAGCAATATCAGAAAACTGCCAACCGTGCTGGGGATGCGGAACTTTTTCAGGTAGTTGACGGCAGGCGCTAACAAGAATGAGGCAATGATTGCCAATACAATCGGGATAAAAATGGATTTGGCGAAGTAGAGAACTACTCCTATGCTGATGATGAACATTCCCCATGCGGGAACTTTCAGGGTGTTGGCAGCGTTGCCTTCCATAGTATTTATCCAATGTTCAAACATGCTTTAATAACTGCACAGCCAGTCCCAATAGACTGGGTGATAACTGACCTTTATTAAGCTTCCCAACCAAAACACCAGCCAGCAGTGATAGCCCGGCTGATTCAAGGGGATGCTTTTTAATAAAATCAAAATACTCAGCGTTGGCAGATGCGGTGCGTAATTGCTGTTTGGCTTCTGCTACTGTTGGCGGCTTGTATACCTCACGAACCATATCATTACTCCTGCCACTAGCAGGCAAATTGTTCCCACGATGAATAAAGCGCCCGCTTGCGGTAAATAAAGGCTTAAAACTTGATAAATGGCAGTCAGAAAAAGTCCGGCTGCCAAAATGAAAAATAGGGCTGCGACCATCAAGAGTAAAATGCGGCTGGTTGTCTGCAATACTTTGCTTTGCAACACACGCCCTTCGGCTTCCGCCAGATCAAACAGGCTAATAACAACGTCGGTCAAGGCTTTCACGACTTTACTTGCCTTGTCCTAACACCTTGAAAATAGCATAACCGACACCAAAAGCAATCAGCATACTGGCAACTGGGTTTTTACGAATGTGCTCACCCACGTCATTCAGGCCAGCATTACCGGCTGCGTATACGTCATGCAATTTTTGACCGGCTTGATCTTGATAGTGCTCCATCTTACTTTCAACATTTTCACCCAAGCTGGAGGCGGTCGCTTCGGTTTTGTTTTTCAAGGACTTTAGTAGCTCATTGACTTGATCACGAAGAGTGTCAAATTCTGCACGGAAGTCAATTTCTGTTTCGGTGGTTTTGCTGGCCTGAATGACGTGGGTGAGCACATTCGTAAAAACCCAGTTGCAAGTCG
>JBEUIR010000188.1:0-4977 GCA_040415395.1 Candidatus Thiothrix namsaraevi | reverse complement strand
TGGGCAAAAACGTCGGTTACGTAAGCGGTTGATAGGAAGCAAGGGTAAGTTTCACCACTGCTTAGCCAACGTTCCATGTCTGCTGCGCTGAAACAATTTTCAGAGAAAATATCAAAAGCAACCATGCCACCGGGACGGGTGACGCGCCATAACTCTTGCCAGTAACGCCATGTTGTTAAAAAAGGTAGGTAAACAAACACGCCATGAGCATGTACCAAATCTGCACTTTCTGATGCGGTAGGGGTGAGACTGATGCCGTCAGCAGGTTGACGGATGACTGGGTAGGTGGCTTGCAGCCATTTTGTCCAGCCTGGATCCGTTTCGTAAATTTCGTAACGGTTGGGTTGCCCATGTTCCAGGACTTTCGCTAAGTAGCGTCCTGTGCCAGGGCCAATTTCGACAATATTGGCTGCTTGCGTCGGGATGCCATGATTCATGATACGGGTTACGACCCGTTGTGCTTCGCCTACTTTGTTCCATAGCTGCTCCACATAGTCACCGACCGGTAGGTTGGCTTGTTGGGCGGCGCTTAGGGTCGCGTCTGCCGCAATATACCCCAGCCCTACACGCTTAATGGTATAGCCTTGTTGTTCTAGTAGTCGGCGAATGAGTGATTTAGCTTGTGTTAGCATGGGTATTCTCTGGTTAGTGTGTTTTTGATTTGGTGTGCGCATGGTATAAAAAGTTAGGTAGGGTATCAACGCATGTGGCAGCAGTATTACGTGCTATGCTCGCGCCTTCCTTGGGGAAATGGGACGATGATCAGTGAAATACCTACGTAAAAATGTGTTGTCCTCTGCGGTAGCTTACGCTTTGCCGTTAATAGCGGCATTGTTGAGTATTCCGTTGTTGGTTATGCATTTGGGAACGGATCTGTATGGGCTATATACGGTGTGTTTATCACTGCTGGGCTTCATGGCATTGGTAGACTTTGGTATGGGGCAGGCGGTGATCCGTTATGTTGCAGACTATGAGGCAAAAGAACAGCGTAAGCAGATACAGCCCCTTCTTGGTATGGCTTACAGTATGTACTTACTGGTTGGATTGCTGGGGGCAGGAATTTTATATATGGCTGCCCCTTGGTTGGCAGTGGCTTTGTATCGGGAAGACAGTGGGCAACAGCTATTAGCGCAATCCGTATTGCAGATAACGGCTATCCCGTTGCTGTTCAGCTATGTGAATCAGTTTTTCTTAAGCATTTGTAAAGCCTACCACCGTTTTGATTGGCCAGCGTTAATACATAATGGTGCGCACTTAGGGGGAATTCTGCTGGCAGCCTTATTGGTGGTCATCGGACAACCCTTGCCGATAGTCTTGTGGGGGTATGCGTTTACTCATGCTTTAGCACTCTTGGCTGGCTATAGGGCGGCACGGGTTATTTTGCCTAAGGATATACGTTTGGTGCCGACATGGCATCTCTCGATGCCAGCAGGCGTGTGGGGGTTTAGCGCCTATACGTTTTTGGGGAATCTCGTGGGCGTACTGACTTCACGCGGTGATAAGGTTGCTGTTGGCATATTGTTAGGGACGGAAGCCGTTACTTATTACCAAATCCCTTACACGATTGCCCAGATGGCGAACGGGGTAATGCACTCCCTCACACAAATTACCTTGCCGCGTTTTACCGAGTTACTGGGTAATAAGCAGTATAGTGCCTTAGGGTTGCTGTACCGGCAGGTGTTGGATGCCGGATTTATTCTAAGCATGACGATTGCCGTATTGTTGGTGACAACAGGCGAAGTATTTCTGACTTGGTGGATTTCCCCTGAAATGGCGGAAAAAGCTTATCCGGTGTTGGTGGTGATGGCAGGGTATTTTTTCTTGCAATCCAATACGCTGGTGAGTTATTGGGTGCTGCAAGGCGCAGGCATGGCGCGTCTCACCGCTGGGGTTGCCGTGCTGGATGCCACTGTCTATGCCGTCGCGTTGTATTACCTGAGTAGCCATTACGGTTATATCGGTGCGGCGATTGCGTTGTTTTTCTTGCTCTTGGGGACGTTTTTACAATATTACTGGGTAGTGGAGCGGGTAGGTTGTAGCTACCAAGCACATCTGTTCCGATTGTTGGGATTTGGTGTCATTACCGTGGGAGCAAGTTATGCAATGCTGTCTGCCGGGGCTTGGTTAGCATTGCCGCCGTTGGCTTATCTTGCCGTGAATGTCGCGTTGATCTTCGTATTGGTATTGGGTGGCGGCGGGTTATGCTGGTATTGGTATTACCGTTCCAGGTTGGCTACTTCAAAGTAGTGCGAGTAAGTACAGTGGAATACCACAGGGGCTGGCGCAATGGCTTGTAACATGATGAGCAGGGTGTTCCAGTGTCCCCAGAAATTGCCGGTAGCTCTGCTCAAAGTTAATTAGGGTTGGGTAGTATTCAGCAATATGTTGCGCATACTGCGGCTGTTGAGCCACTAAGGTGGCAATCGCTGTACCGAACTGCTCAGGCGGAACCGCCAGCCCTAGTTGGTGGCTATGCAGAAACTCGCGCAGCGAGGCAATGTCGTTGGTAATGACGGGTTTGGCAAACGATAGGTATTTATGTAATTTTCCTGAGGATAAGCCGATTTCGTTGATGTTGGGGTCAGTTGAGTCGTAAAACACCAAGCCTATATCCGTGTGTTTGACGATATAATTCAGATCCGCAAGGCTTTTTTTGCCCATATTGAAATGGATGTGTGAGCAATGGGCGTAGCGCTCCATCATGGTTTCCGCAAAACCGTCGCTTGACCAGCCACTAAATAGAAACGTTATCGCCGTTTTGTCAGCAATGGCGCGAAACAGGGTGTCGGATAACGCCCATGATTCAATCGCCCCGATGTAACTTACCAAGGTCTGGCTGCGTTGGCGCAGGGTGTCAAACCACGCCAGAGAGGTGCTACTGGGTTCTACCGCCGGGATATAGGCATTGGGGACGTAACTGGTACTTTTCTTTGCAAGATCCGGGCAGTGCTGTTTTAGCAAAGTGTGGCGGGTGGCATCTTGAATAATCACCTTATCCACCGCCGCGTAGCCGCTGTATAAATAACGGTGCAGTTTGCTTTTCCAGCAGCGTCTACCCAGTTGGTGCACCGGCACTTCCAGGCTGTGATGCACCAAATGCTGGGTGTGATTTTTCAAGTCTACGCCCAACAGTTTGGTCAACTGGTAGAGTTTGATGTCACGCGGCTCATACAGAATGATCATGTCAAACTGCCGCCCAACCCGACCTAACTGCCAGGCTTTCTGTAAGGGATGTGCGTCAAAACGGTGGTTTTCCTGCAATAAATGCTCAAAACCGTGGGTGTTGACCGCTGTGATCAGGTGATTTTCCCAGCCGTTTTGATGCAACACGTGCAGCGCATTGTAAACACTGGGGTAAGTGTCTAGCCCGCGTTCCCGCAGGACAGCGCCACTCTCGCCGGATAACACATGCAAGGCTTTCATGTGCCGCTCCCCGTTGAGGGATTGGCAAGAAACTGTTTGAGCATAGCGGCACTACGTTCCATTTGTGCGTCGTTGAGCGCCAAACCGCTGGGGATGTAAAAACCACGTCGGGCAAGGCGTTCCGCGACCGGGTAGCGGGCATTCCCGAATAGTCCCATGTTGCGCAGTACCGGTTGTTCGTGCATTGCCCAGAAGAATGGGCGTGTGCCGATGCCCAGTTTGCCCAAGGCATTCATGGCAGTTTTGGCATCAAAGGGTAAGTCATCATCCAGCACCACGCCGTATACCCAGTAGATATTGTCAGCGTAAGTCGTGTTTGCCAGTGGTAGCTGGATGCCCGCAACGCCTTCCAGCAGATGGGTGTAATAACGCCCCATGTGGCGCTTGCGTTGCACGAATTCGTCCAGCCGTTCCAGTTGCGCCACACCCAATGCCGCTTGCAGATTGCTCATGCGGAAATTCCAGCCGAGTTCATCGTGCAGGAAACGTTGTTCCGGTTTGAAACACAGGTTACGCAGGGAGCGGCATTTTTCCGCCAGTTGCGGGTCATCGGTGGCAATCATGCCGCCTTCGCCGGTGGTGATGTGTTTGTTTGGGTAAAAACTAAAGGTGCTAATGTCGCCGAAACTGCCGCAGGGTTTGCCTTGGTAAGTTTGCCCGTGCATTTGCGCGGCATCCTCAATGACCTTGAGGTTATACCGTTCCGCTAGGGTTAACAGTGGCTGCATGTCCACCGGTAAGCCGAAAATATGCACTGCCATAATCGCTTTAGTGCGCGGAGTAATCAGGCTTTCGATCTGCGCAACGTCCATATTCCAAGTAACGGGATCGGAGTCGAGCAGTACCGGAATTGCCCCCGCCCGCACAATGGCGGCTGCACAGGAAATAATGGTAAAGGTGGGCATAATCACTTCATCGCCCGCGCCAATACCCAATGCCACGATGGCGGCATCCAATGCCACGGAACCATTGGCAACCGCAATGCCGTATTTACGCCCCATTTTGGCAGCAAACTGTTCCTCAAATTGTTTGACGAAGGGACCTTCTGAAGAAATCCAGCCGGTATCAATGCACTGGTTCAGGTAGGCTTTTTCATTGCCATTGAGGAGCGGCTCATTAACAGGAATAAAGTCGTGCATCGGCTTAACCTTTTTGGAATACGCAACAGACGCCCCACGTGTCTTCGCTGGGCGCAGTATCATTGAGCAAATCACCGGCATATAGGCGGCTAAACCCGGCATTGGCAGCAAACAGGTCAAGTTCCGGCAGCGAGAAATAACGCATGGGGTGGCTTTCGTTCAGGCGGGTGAAGTGTGCATTGCTCAAGTCTTGCACGAATACCGTGTAGTTTACGTCCACGCGGTTTTCATTGGGGTGCATGACCGGTTCGGCAATGCGTGTTACGGCAATTTGCGCATCCTGCATCCGTTTGACCCGTGTATCCGGGCGTTGCTTGAGGACGGCTGGGGCATACCAAACATCGAACACAAACAAGCCGTTAGGATTGAGGTGTTCGGCTGCACGCGCAAACACGGCTTGCACATCGGCATTGCT
>JBEUIR010000187.1:0-4980 GCA_040415395.1 Candidatus Thiothrix namsaraevi | reverse complement strand
ACCACTCCCGCTCTTGCACGGCAGGCTGTTCGCGCCCTTGCGCCATGAAATCGTCTGAAAACTGTTCGATGGCGAGCAGCCAATCGTCCCAAGATTGCTCTAGCGGTTCAAGGATAATGCGATTGCCCTCGCGGGAAATTCTGACTTCAGTACCTGATAGCCGAAAGGCTTTGGGTAAACGAATGGCTTGCGAACGTCCATTCTGAAAGATTTTTGCTGTTTGCATCACGCGCCTTCTCATTAAAAGTATATACCAAAAACATAGACTTTTTGACGTATGAATTCAAGCCTTACAGACAAAAGAAAACCCCGGCCAGCGGGGCTTTCTTCTTGGGGATGGGGGTAATGTATTCCCGAAGGGATTACATCATGCCGCCCATACCACCCATGCCGCCCATATCAGGCATTGCACCGCCGCCATCTTTCTTCGGCATTTCAGCGACCATTGCTTCGGTCGTGATGATCAGGCCAGAAACAGATGCCGCGTTCTGCAATGCAGTACGGGTAACTTTAGTTGGGTCAAGGATGCCCATCGCGATCATATCGCCGTACTCGGAAGTACGTGCGTTGTAACCGTAGTTACCTTCGCCCGCTTTAACCGCGTTCAGGATAACGGATGGCTCATCACCAGCGTTAGCACAGATTTGGCGCAGTGGCTCTTCCATCGCACGCATGGCGATTTGGATGCCAACGTCTTGCTCGTGGTTGTCACCTTTCAGGTCTGCAATTGCTTGCAGCGCACGTACCAGTGCAACACCACCGCCAGGAACAACGCCTTCTTCAACCGCAGCACGGGTAGCGTGCAGGGCATCTTCAACGCGCGCTTTCTTCTCTTTCATCTCGATTTCGGTAGCAGCACCGACCTTGATAACCGCAACGCCGCCTGCCAATTTGGCAACGCGCTCTTGCAGTTTTTCACGGTCATAATCGGATGAAGTGGTTTCGATTTGTGAACGCACTTGGTCAACACGCGCTTTAATGTCATCAGGAGAACCCGCGCCATCAATGATGGTGGTGTTGTCTTTGGTGATATTGATGCGCTTGGCTTGACCCAGATCGTCCAGCGTGACTTTATCCAAGGCCAAACCGACTTCTTCAGAAATCACCGTGCCGCCAGTCAGGATAGCGATGTCTTGCAACATGGCTTTACGACGGTCGCCAAAGCCCGGTGCTTTAACCGCTGCCACCTTAACGATACCACGGATGTTGTTCACCACCAGTGTCGCCAGTGCTTCGCCTTCGATGTCTTCCGCGATGATCATCAGTGGTTTGCCTGCTTTAGCAGCGCCTTCGAGGGCTGGCAGCAATTCACGGATGTTGGAAATTTTCTTGTCATACAGCAGTACGAACGGGCTTTCCAGTTCAGCCGACATGCTTTGTTGATTGTTCACAAAGTACGGGGACAGGTAGCCACGGTCGAATTGCATCCCTTCAACCACGTCCAATTCGTTGTCCAGACCTGAGCCTTCTTCAACGGTAATAACGCCTTCTTTGCCAACTTTGTCCATTGCTGTTGCAATGATATTGCCGATAGCGTCGTCAGAGTTAGCAGAAATGCTACCAACTTGCGCAATAGCGTTAGTGTCTGCGCAAGGCTTAGACATTTTGTGCAGTTCAGCAACCGCAGCGATGACTGCTTTGTCGATACCGCGCTTCAGATCCATTGGGTTCATGCCAGCGGTAACAGACTTCATGCCTTCACGCACGATAGCTTGTGCCAGCACGGTTGCAGTCGTTGTGCCGTCACCTGCCGCGTCAGAAGTTTTAGAAGAAACTTCTTTAACCAACTGTGCGCCCATATTCTCGAACTTGTCTTCCAATTCGATTTCTTTGGCAACGGAAACGCCGTCTTTGGTCACAGTCGGTGCGCCGAAAGATTTTTCCAGCACAACGTTACGACCCTTAGGGCCCAAGGTAACTTTTACAGCGTTTGCCAGAACATTAATGCCGCGAACCATGCGAACGCGAGCGTCATCACCAAAACGTACTTCTTTAGCACTCATTTCATAATCCTCTTAAAATTAGCCTTCGATAATCGCCAGCAGGTCTTCTTCGCGCATGATCAAGACTTCTTGACCATCCATTTTTACTGCTGTACCGGCGTATTTACCGAACAGAACTTTGTCACCGACTTTTACTTGCAGCGCGATACGCTCATTGTCATCGCCTACTTTGCCAGGGCCTACCGCAAGCACTTCGCCGCGATCAGGCTTTTCAGTAGCATTGTCAGGAATGATGATGCCGCTGGCAGTTTTGCGCTCTTCTTCCATACGGCGTACTACAACGCGGTCATGCAATGGACGGATATTCATGGTCAGTATTCTCCTCAAACCAATAGGATTAGGACATTAGGGTTGTTGTTAGCACTCAAGGCTAGTGAGTGCTAATAATAGGGGCGGGCAAAGTAAAGTCAAGGGCGGTCGAGTGAATTTTTTGTATCATCGGTACGGTGGATGACTTCGCCTTCAATGTCAGAGCCGGAAGTACGCGACGTTTGGGTGTATTGAAAACCCGAAGCGGACACCACACCATTCTTGAGCACCGCTTTGACTAATAGGTAACGGGTTGGCGGAAACAGCAAGATCAACCCCAATATATCAGTGAAGAAACCGGGGATGATGAAGAGCAAACCGCTGAGCAATATCATGCTACCGTTCAGCAAAGACTTCGCCGGACGCTGCCCTGCCCGCATATCGTGTTGGAATTTTGCCAGCGAGGATAGCCCTTGGTGACGCAATAAATACATCCCAAAGAAACCAGAGAGAATTAACAACAGAATCGTCGTCAGTGCACCAATGGCACTGCCAACTTTAATGAGCAACCACAGCTCAAAGAATGGAATTACCAAAAGCAGCACAGAAAACACGGGAAAACGACGCATCACACAAAATTCCATTCAAACCGATAATCATCACTATATCGGTCTGAAGGTAGTGTTTTCAAGGCAACCCCACCAAATCAGACCAATTCAAGCCGCTTTTGTGTTGAGCACTTGCTCACCCTGGATACGTTCACGCAATTGCAGCAACGGAATAGGTCGCCCGCAATAATAGCCTTGGGCAAAATCCACGCCGATTTTGCGCAAGCGCTGCAAAGTTTCACCATCTTCCACGAGTTCCGCAATGGTTAACAAATTCATGACCTGCCCCACTTCGTGTACGGCTTTGACCATTGCCGCATCCACCGGGCTGGAAACCAAGTTATGCACGAAATTGCCGTCAATTTTGAGATAACTGAGCGGCAATTCACGCAAATAGCTGAGTGACGAGAAACCACTACCAAAATCATCGAGCACCAAATGGCAACCTAAGCTGTGCAAGGCATTCATCACCCGTTTCGCATGGACAAAGTTACTGATGGCGACGGATTCCGAAATCTCAAAGCAAATCATGCCGGGGTCAATCCCAAACTGTTTGATCTGCTCCTCCACATACGGAAATAGGCGTGCGTCCTGCACCGACTGACCGGATAAATTGATCATCAAGCGCGTTTCCACACAGGAGGAGCCATTAGCGTTATCACGACGACAGCCCGCCAACATTTCCAAGGCTTTACGAATAATCCAACGGTCGATACTCGTCATCAAATCCAGACGGTCAGCCACCGGCAAAAAGCTACCGGGATTCAACAATGCTTGCCGAAACGGTAAACGCAACAAGATTTCGTATTGGCGGAAACGTTGATGACGCTCCGATTGCAACGGCACCACGGGCTGAGCAAACAGAATGAAACGGTCTTCACGCAAGGCATCTTTCAACAACTTACTCCAGTCATGCACCCGTTGGTTAGACATTTGTTCACGCTTCTCTTCTGCATGGACAAAGACTTGGTTACGCCCCAAGGCTTTAGCGGTATAGCAAGCCTTATCCGCGTCTGAAAACAACTGCTTAATTTGCAGATTGGAAGCTGGCATAAACTCAATCAAGCCAACACTTGCGCCAATAGAGAACACCTTGCCCTCCCAACTAAAGCGGAAATTGCGCAATTCCGTTAAAATGGACTCCATAATGCTACGACCTTTCTCCAAGCCGCAACCTTCTAAAAATACAGCGAATTCATCCCCGCCAATACGCGCTACCTTATCGGAAACTCGTACTGAGCGCCTGAAGATCTGGGCAACCTGCTTAAGCAATTCATCCCCGGCTAAATGCCCACAGGTATCATTGATAATCTTGAAATTATCCAAATCCACGCTGGCTAACACATGGCTGCGGGTCAACGCAGAGGTATCATGCGCCAGTTGTTCCACATATTGTTCAAAACTGGTGCGATTCATCAAATCCGTTAATGCATCACGCGATGCCTGACGGTACAAACGGTTAATGACCTTCCGATCAGCGGTAACATCGCGAAAAATAAATACAATCGCTTTACAATTTTCGAGTATACAGGTCGTATTTAATTCGACGAAACGCTCTTCACCAATACGCGGGTACAGCTTCACCTGCCCAAATTGCAGCGGATAATTAGGATGAAACATATTGGTTTCAAAGGCTTTTTCACCCAATGGATTACCTTGTAAGTCTTCTAACTTCAATACATTGCTAACATGTTCACCCAATACTTTATCACGCTGCCACAGCGTTAACTTTTCTGCACTGGTGTTCATATAAGTAATGATGCCTTGTTGGTTAACAACAATCACCCCCCCAGCCAAAGCATCCAATACCCACTCGGTATTTACCTGCTCTTGGGAAATTTTAACCTCATCTACCGCATCATGTGCTGCCAATGCCGTTACCACAGGAGCACGCCGACTAAAACGCACCAACAGATAAACGGCAGTGACTTGAGCAACAAACATGCCGAATAATAAATAAGGCACAAGATTGGTTAAAACAGACAACTTATCTGCCATCGACGTCTTGTTTAGCTGGCCGCTGGACACTACCCAGACAAAAACGACTGCCAACGCAACCAATGACAGGACTGGAACGACAAATCGCATCAAATCCCCCTACTAACAGGTCTTTCTATAAT
>JBEUIR010000186.1:2103-4992 GCA_040415395.1 Candidatus Thiothrix namsaraevi | reverse complement strand
CCACCGTGCAGGCACAGCGACAACAATTCCTGTTTGCTGGTGATGGGTTTGAGGTCGCGTAATTGTGCCGGGTTCGCTAACGCCGTCAAAATGTCATTGCCTTGTCGCCCTAGCACTTCATGCCACATCAGCCCATCCAGCTCCACGCTTGCGACGCGCCCCGCCAAGGTTTCGCTGATATGCCTTAGCAAATGGGGAGAACTGGAGCCACTAATCAAAAACTGCCCCGGCTGGTCGCGCTGTTGATCAATCGCTACCCGTAAGGCGCGGAATAAACTGGCGGAGAGTTGGGCTTCATCGAAAATGATGGGGCGCTTAGTTTCTTGTAGCAACAAGGCGGGATCATCGTTGACTCGTTGAAAGTCACTGTCCCGCTCCAGATCAAAAAATGCCGCATCGGGCAAAATGTGGCGCAGCAAGGTCGACTTCCCGACTTGTCGCGCCCCTAACACCACAATGGCAGGAAAATGTTGCAGCAGGTAGTGGATGGATTGCTCAATATCCCGTCGCAGATAAGACATATTCAAAGTCCGAGTTTGAAATTACTTGATGAGTATAGTGCAAATCGGCTCTTCGGTAATTCCCGTGGTGAGCCACAACATATGATGCTTGGTTGGTGAGCATGTTGGGTAATTCCACGGTAAGCGATGTTAGCCGCCGTTGCCATGTCACACAAGGATTTTGGGTTAATACCACACAGACACCAGCGCGTATCATATACTGCTACTTACAGGCTTACCACCTTCAACTTTTCCCATTCACGTTGCGCCAAGCGCAACCATCCCCTAATCTTCCTCTCAGAGCATAACAACTGTTAATCGCAACCAGAGGAACACCCCATGAACGACAATATCACCCTGCCCAACTCCAGTAGTTGGTTATTCTTCGTCAAACTCACCTTCGGCATTGCCCTAGTGGCAATGGCGGCTTTTATCTTCTTCCTCGAAGGCAATCTGCTCACCAAAGGCTATCTCGCCCTAAACTCTCTGTTTCTTGTCAGCTCCACTATTATGCTGTCGAAAACCCTGCGGGATGAGCACGAAGCACAACGTTTGTTGAATCGCATTAGCGAAGCCAAAACCAACAAAATCCTCAAAGAATACGCCGAGTAAGGGAGGCAATCCGCATGTTTTACTTAATCGAAAAACTCGCCACGGCGGTACGTGGCGGCACTCGCGAAGTGCTAGAAACGGCGGTAGATGCCAACGCCACCCGCATTTTAGGGCAGGAGATTTACGAATCCGAAAGCCATTTACGCGAAGCCAAGCAACACCTTGCGCAAGTCATGGCTGACAAATTACGCCTGCAACGCCAGCTTGAGGCGCAAAAAACCCAACTGGTAACGAAGGAAGCCCTGATTCGCCGCCACCTCGAACAAGGCGATGAAGCCGCCGCGCTGTCACTGGCAGAAGATTTCAGCCAACACGAAACCCGGCTGGAACAGCAACAGCGCCAACACGCGCAATTGCACGCTTACGAACAGCGGCTGTTGCAAACCCTAAAAAGCACCGCCAACAAGCTGGAACATTACCGCGCTGAATTGCGCATGGCACAAGCGACCCAACACGCCCAACAAGCGGTCGGCAAACTCTCCCGCCATGCCAACGTCCACAGCGACAAATTTGCACGGATGCAAGATTCGCTGGAGCGTATTCGCCAACGCCAAGACACGTTTGAGGACCAAATGCAGGCACAGCAAGACATTGATGCTTACCTCAACGGCGATTTGCCGCCCGCCCAACAGGCACGCGAACAAGCCGCAGCAATATTGGTGCGCTTGCGGAACACCCCACAGCCCTGACATTTGTCAGCAATTGTGTGCCTTAAGTTTGCTAACATGGAGAAGTTAAAATTTGATGACAAGAATGTGGAGTGCCTAATGGATAAAGAGCAAATTAACGCAACCGAACCGATGGAAATCGACCCGATTACTGCCGAGGCGGTGGAAACGTTTGCCGTGCTGCAAGCCAGCGCGGCAGCGTCTGATGCGCAAATCAGTGCTGCTGAAGACATTTTGGAACACATCGACCCCAAGCCAACCGATAGCGCTGCCGCCTTCAAAGCGCTGGAGTCGATTTTAGAAGGCGCATCACCCGATGATGCCGCCGCACTCAAAGCCGCCCTGTTACGCTGGCAACGATACGAAGCCAGAATGCCCATCAGCCCCGACGATGAATTAGTCGATGACTGGCGCACGGCGGTTTACCCCTATAAAAATCGCCTCTCACGCCGATCTTACGAAAAACAGAAATACCACCTGCAAGTGGAATTACTCAAGCTGCAAGCGTGGGTACGCGAAACCGGGCAACGGGTCGTGATTCTATTTGAAGGTCGTGACGCTGCGGGCAAAGGCGGGACCATTAAACGTTTCATGGAACACCTTAATCCACGGGGTGCGCGGGTAGTCGCTCTGGAAAAACCCACCGAAATGGAACGCGGACAATGGTATTTCCAGCGTTATATCCAACATTTACCGTCTGCCGGTGAAATCGTGCTAATGGATCGCTCTTGGTACAACCGTGCCGGTGTTGAGCGTGTCATGGGCTTTTGTAACGAAGCGGAATACCTGTCTTTCATGCGCCAAGCCCCAGAATTGGAACGCCATTTAGCCAACAGTGGTATTCATTTGATTAAATTCTGGTTCTCGGTAAGCCGTAAAGAACAGCGCCGTCGCTTTAAAGAGCGTGAAATTCACCCGCTCAAGCAATGGAAACTTAGCCCGATTGACTTAGCATCCCTCGAAAAATGGGATGAATACAGCAAGGCGAAGGAGGCGATGTTCTTTCACACTGATACCTCCGAATGCCCGTGGATCATTATCAAATCAGACTGCAAAAAGCGGGCGCGTCTCAACGCCATGCGTTACGTGCTGAACAAAATGGACTACAA
>JBEUIR010000186.1:0-2003 GCA_040415395.1 Candidatus Thiothrix namsaraevi | reverse complement strand
TTTAGCTTTAATACCTGTCCCGCCTTAATGGTGTAAGGCGCGGATAGGTTATTCAAACGCACCAACTTTTTGACCGGCACGCCGGTTTGGCGCATCGCCTCGTATACGGTATCACCGGTTTTCACGTGATACGTGCCACTGTGCAAATCAGCCCAGGGTAAAGCCTTGCCTACTGGCGCAGCGGCAGGTGTTGACACGGTTTTCAACGCAGCTTGTTTCACACTCACAGCGGCAGGGGTGCTTGCCTTCGTATCCGTGCCTAAGCTGGCACTTTTGCCGGAAAACTTACTGTAAGCCTGCATCACTTTGCTCACATACGCTTTATTGGGAATACGCCCACCCGGTTTGATGCGTCCTTCGCCTGCGTTATAAGCGGCGACCATGCGATGTAAATCACCGCCGTAACGTTGCTGCAAATAACCGAGATAACGGGTGCCACCGTGGATATTTTGCTGGGCGTTATAACCATTGCTAATATTGAAACGGCGGGCGGTGGCGGGCATGAGTTGCATCAAGCCTTTTTCCCCCAACGAACCACGCGCTTTGGGGCGGAAACAACTTTCCACGGTAATCACCGCTTTCACCAAGCTGGAACTCACGCCGTGTTGCGTAGCAGCGTTGTGGATCAAGGGTTTATACGCACTGGCCCTGGCTTGCAGATTATCGCTGCTGAGGGTTTGGCAGCCTGCGGCATGGGCGACGTTGAGGGTGGCAGTTGCCAGTATTAGCGCAGCACACGCCAGCGACACGCTGACGGCGCGGTGGATCGTTTTTCTCATGAGGTGGACACTCTTTACTCAAAGCAAACTTTTTAAGCAAGAAACCACTAACGGTCAATGAAAATATTTTTATTTATGAATAGATTAAATTTTTTATTGGCAATAATTAAGCCAGTGCACGGTAACGTTCCATCAGGGTTTTCGTCACTTGTGACACCATTGGCTGTGCTTCCGGGTCAATCAGCTCGTGAATGAAATCCAATTCATCCAGTACCCGATCAATTTTGTCGCGGGTATCGTAACTGTCCAATTCACCCGCGATTTTTTGCAAATGCTTGTAAGGGTTATCAACAATATTGGAAATACCTTTCATGCCATCTTGAATGATGCCGTCTTGCATGGTGTTTGCTCCTTAGCGTGAGGTTATTCGATTTAGCAGGCGCTCGGCTGCCTGCTGCGCTCCGTTAGGGAATACTAGCGGTTTTCGCCAGGGCATTTCCAGTAATGCCAAGATTTGTTGGGCAAATGTGCCTGCTTGTATCGTTTGCCAATCGGTCAAGATCAGTTCGCCGTGTTGCGCGTGCCAATCGGGTAAATTGGGTTCTTCCGGCCAGCCGGGGCGGTTAATGCATAAAGTCGGCACTTGATTGACGACTGCTTCGGTCTGCGTACCGTAGCCAGTTTTCGTTATCACGGCATCACACGAAGCCAGCAAATCCACATAAGGCAAGGCGAATAGCGAGGTTGGCAAAAAATCAGCACGCGCTTGGGTCAGCGCCATATCAGGGAAAATCCAGCAAACGCCGGGGATTCGCGGCCAGTTTTCCAGTGGATATTCCATGCCCAAGCCACCGAGTGCCACTAACACGAAGCGGGTATGATCGGGCAACCCTGCTTGTTGCCGTAACCAAGCGGGGTTGCGTTTACCCAGCGCGGCAATCGGGGCAATGGGCTGAGTACGGATGGCAGGGTGCATATCCATTGACGGGGTGGGTTGCAGAAAGCATTCGGCTTGCGTGTAAGCGTGTAAGATTTCCTCACGAATCCGCGCCGCCCCCGGCAATCCGCCGCAGTAGGCGTGGAACACATCTGCCCAGTTCAACGAACACAAGGCGATGGCGGGTATGCCGCATTCCCCGGCAGCATCCAAACTCAGATATGGGACATTCGCGAACAGCAAATCGGGTTGCAATTGTGCCAGCTCACGCGCGGCTTGCGCTTTGCGAGCCGCGTAATTGGCGTGGAAATCGGCATACCAACGCATACTCGCGGCAACATCGACCC
>JBEUIR010000185.1:0-5013 GCA_040415395.1 Candidatus Thiothrix namsaraevi | reverse complement strand
CCTCCGACTTTAAGCTATTGTTTTATAAATAGTTGTGATTCGTGATTTTCTACGTTACACAATGCAACATTCTGTTGCAATATGGAATGTCCCAATGATCACTATCCATCGCAAAATTACCTTGGCATTTTCCACGCTTGCTGTATTAGTAACCGGTGTGGCTACTTTTGCATTTCTAGACCTGCTGTTTTTGGAGCAGCGAATGCAAGATGGTTTGGCGATTTCTCGCCTTGGAACTGCGGTGCAAGACATGCGCAGGGAGGAAAAAAATCTGTTCCTTTATCAGGATACTAAGGCCGGTGAGGCAGCCGATAAGTTTGCCACATTAGCTTCACAGGAATTGGATATTTCCCCTAAAGCTCTGGCAGCAGTGGGCAGCGTTATGCAACTTGGACAATTGCGTAGCGGCCTGCGGGAATACCAGACCCTATTACACCGTTACATGAATCAGTTACCCGTTGATGTCACACTTGAAAACCGTATCCGTAATCAAGGGCATACACTTTCTCAAATCGCCGCAAACCTTTCTTTGCGTGAAAATGAGCTGTTGCAGCTTGCGATTGCTAGTGCGAAACGGGCACAAATTGTTGGTATCGGTATTTTTGCTTTCCTGTTATTGCTGGTAGGTTGGCTACTTGACCGTTCGGTTATTACGCCGATGAAACAGCTAGTGCAAGATCTGAATCCAATCGCAGAAGGGCGTTTTGACCGACTGGAAACGGATTCGCGCAACACTGAAATGATCAGCCTACGCGAAGCCTTTAACCGAATGCTGGACGAACTCGAAGCCCGTCGTCGACGTTTAATTCAGTCGGAAAAACTTGCAGCACTTGGCGTTCTCGTTTCCGGTGTTGCCCATGAACTCAATAACCCGTTGTCAAATATTTCTTCCTCCTGCCAGTTATTGCTTGAAGAACTTGATACGGCTGATAGGGAATCACTGAAAGACTGGGCGCAAACCATTGACAATGAAACTGAACGCGCCCGCCGCATTGTCGATGCTCTCCTAGATTTTGGAAGAAGGCACGAACCTAGGCTGGAATCCGTTATACTTGCTGACTTGCTGGAGCGCACCTTGTTGCTGCTCCGAGGACAATTACGCAAGACAGGTGCAATCGTTCATAACCATATTCCATTGGATTTGACTCTGCCTGCTGACCCACAGCGTCTACAACAGGTATTTATCAACTTGCTGCGTAATGCCGCAGAAAGTGGTCAAAACCTGAGCTTAGAGGTCAGAGCCAAAACATGCAGTTTCTCCGGCACACCGCTCCCTCCAACAGCAGCAGTGATTGGCGAATTGGGATGTCACCTCAATAAACGTCAGCCCATGATTGAAATCATCATTGAGGATAACGGTATAGGCATCTCACCTGAGATACTACCGCGTATCTTTGAGCCATTTTACACTACCCACGAACCCGGTTATGGCATGGGGCTAGGCTTGTATATTGTGCAAGAAATTATTCAGGAACATGGTGGCTGTATCGCCATCGCCAGCCAACCGGGACAAGGAACACGAGTGGTATTACGCTTGCCCTGCGGAGGACATCACCCATGACAGCACGTATACTGGTTATAGACGATGAACCGATTGCGGTTAAAAACCTTGCTTATGCATTGCGCAAAAATGGTTACGATGTCACTACCCGTGAAAGCGGCACTGGCGGGCTGGAAGCCTTGCAAACGCAGTCATTCGATCTAATCCTTACTGATCTGCGCATGGATCGGGTCGATGGTATGAGTATTCTCAAACGCGCTCTTGAAACTGACCCTGATATTGCAGTGGTGCTGATTACGGCGCACGGTACACTCGATTCTGCGGTAGAAGCCATGAAGGCGGGCGCATTTCATTATATCGCCAAACCGTTCCGACTGGATGAAGTGCGTAGCATCGTTGCCAACGCTTTGCAATTGGTGCAACTCAAGCGTGAAAATCGTAATTTGCGTTCACAAGTGACCAACGGCTTGCATACTCACAGTGGGCTAGTGACACAAAACCCCATTATGCTGCGTTTGCTCGATACGGCTCGACAAGTCGCTGCTACAGATACAACACTGTTGATCAGCGGGCAAAGTGGTACGGGTAAAGAACTACTGGCACGTTACATCCATGCTAATAGCCGTCGTAGCCAAGGTGCATTCATTGGTGTCAATTGCGGTGCTTTACAGGAAGATTTACTGGCTAATGAACTGTTTGGGCATGAAAAAGGCGCATACACTGGCGCAACTGATGCCCGCCCTGGTCTTATCGAAACGGCTCACGGTGGCACACTGTTTCTCGATGAAATCGCCGAAATGTCGCTGACCATGCAAGTCAAACTGCTACGAGTCATACAGGAGCGTGAGATACAACGCTTGGGATCGCAGAAGACTATTCCGGTGGATATACGTTTGATCACCGCTACCCATCGTGATTTACGGACGGAAGTCGCCATTGGACGTTTTCGCCAAGATTTGTATTTCCGGTTAGATGTGCTCGGGTTGAATCTTCCACCGCTGTGTGAGCGACGTGATGACATTCCCTTACTAGCGTTTTATTTTCTGCGCAAACATGCTATCCGCATGGGCAAGGAAGTCGATAATATCGAGCCATCAGCGCTGTCTTTACTGCTGGGTTATTTCTACCCCGGCAATGTACGTGAACTGGAAAACCTCATCGAACGTGGTGTGGCATTGGCGCGTGACAACCAGCTAACGGTAGCAGAATTGCCGCCCGCATTGGCAGAAAAAACGCTTCCCACCTTGCCAGATACACAGGATATTTTGCCTACTTTGGCGGATCGCGAAGAGGAATACATTCGTTATGTGCTAGAACACAACGATGGTAATCGCAGCAAGGCTGCCCATGTTTTGGGTATTGATCGTGTATCACTGTGGCGCAAACTGAAAAAATATGGGCTAGACACTGAGGAGTAATTCAGTGCCGCCCAACACCGCATCATTGCAAGGGTTTCATCAAGAGCAATGGGCTGGCATCAATCTCATCGCCGAACATTTGTTGTGCGTACTGCAAAGCATCTTTACGTTCTTTAAAAAAGTGCTGCTTACATATGCGTGTCACCAACCCCGAACGTTCCAGTGCGGTATAAACTTGCGCTTTAGTGCGGGCAAAATACAAATAAATACCTTTTGTTGATAAACGGTCTGCCACTTTCTCCAACATGTTTTCGCCCGTTGCATCAATTTGCCCGACCCCTTCCATATCCAAAATTACTATTTTGAGTTGAGGTTTGACAGCCATGCTATTCAATAATTTACCTTCAAGATAACCCGCATTGGCAAAATATAGATCACCGTCAAAACCATAAATTGCAATACTCTCACTAGTCCGCAAATCGTGTAATTCTGCGTCACGTAAAATGCCATCTTCTGGGTCACGCGCCAGTTCCACAAAATTGGGGCGCATAGTGCGATATAGAAATAAACCAATCGACAGGATAATACCGGTGAGAATGCCAATTTCCAAATGTGGTGCAAAGACTAACGTAGCCATGAAGGTGACAATGGCTGCAACACCATCGTGACGCTCCACTGTCCAAGCACGTTTGATGGGTTCGATTGACAATAGGTTCAAGACTGCCATTATAATTACCGCTCCCAATGTTGCCTGCGGGAGGTAATACAACAAATCTGTCAGGAATAGCAGCGTAATTGCAACTAAACAACCGGTAACAATGGAAGCAAATCCGGTGACAGCACCGGAAGAAAAGTTCACTGCGGAACGGGAAAAGGATCCAGATACCACATATCCCTGAAACAAACCCGACGTGATGTTTGCCATGCCTTGCCCTACCAGCTCTTGATTAACTGACCAAGGTTGACGTGTTTGGGCAGCAATGGTTTTCGAGATGGAAATCGCCTCTACTAACCCCATCAAACCGATTACCACTGCTGATACCATCAGAGAGCTTAGGTGTGAAAAATTAAATTCAATAGTAGGAAAGCTAAATGCCGGAAGACCTTTGGGAATTTCTCCCAACACGGCTCCACCAATCGCATCATAGTGCACTAACCAAGCAATGACGGTCGTCAATGCTACCGTAATTAAAATACCTGGCAACATCGGTGCATAACGCTTGAGAATAAACAAACAATAAAGTGCAGTCCCGCCCATAATCAGGGTTGCCCAGTTGCTATCAGCCACACTGGTGACAACCGCCCACAGGTATTCATAGTAGTGTGTAAATTGATCAGCTTTAATATCCAAGCCAAATAATTTAGGGATTTGCGAGGTGGCAATAATGATGGCAGCAGCATTGGTAAAACCAACCACGACCGGATTGGAGAGGAAATCGACCACAACCCCCAAGCGCAATAAACCCAACGATAATCGGAAAATACCAATCATTAATGCCAACAAGGCTGCATAGACCATCATCACCTCAACCCCCAAACTAGCATAGGGCTGAATCGCAGTTGCTGACATCAATGATGCCAATGCCACAGGTCCTGTACTCAATTGACGCGATGAGCCAAATAAAGCCGCTACCATAACGGGCAAGAAGGAGGCGTACAAACCAACGTAGGCAGGCAACCCCGCCAATTGCGCATACGCCATTGCCTGAGGAATGGCAATCGTTGCCACGGTAAGACCCGCGACCATATCAGATTTGATCGTTGCCGGATTTTTTAGTTCGCCTAACCAAGTCCGATAAGGCGTGAAAAAGCCTCCCCAGCTTTGTATCAAAGCAAGAAGCCAATTTGAGGAATAGGATTTCATTTCTTTATAACACTCATTTAGCTTGTAAAGTCATGCCGTTAGAAACAAAAGGCTGAACAGACATCTTACTAGTAGCGATCTGTTGCTGCTGCTCGCGTTCAATATTCGCCAATACCCGTTGTAGGTTAGCTTTCTTTTCTTCGGTTGTTAGCAATTCGCCTTCATATTGCATAGCCAGACCATTGAGGACGGTTTTCAGCGCTGTGGTTAGCGTCATTCAGGACAGGATAGTTTTGCAGGCCATTGGGGGCGAATGCGGAATCACTGTCACCCGTATCATTCGGGTTGAC
>JBEUIR010000184.1:0-5015 GCA_040415395.1 Candidatus Thiothrix namsaraevi | reverse complement strand
AATGAATGAGCTTGCCATCTTCCGTGCTGCTGATATCGCGATGATCTACTCTAACACTGCTATCGTAGTGGGTATTATCCTTGCTGCGGCAGCTTTCGGCTCTGCTTTGGGTTGGGGTTTGATTTGTTCTAAGTTTATTGAGGGCATTGCACGTCAACCAGAAGTGCGTGCGCAATTGACTGGTCAAATGTTGTTTACTGGCGGTTTGATGGAAGCGTTTCCAATGATCGCACTGGGTATTGCTATGTGGTTCACGTTTGCTAACCCGTTCATCGCAGGTGCTAAAGCGGCTCTGGGTGGTTAATCCTTCTTAACTTTATCCAAAGAGGAGATTAATCATGAACGTAACAGCAACGCTAATTGGGCAAATGCTGGTCTTTACCATTTTGGTACTGTTCGTCAAAAGTGTTCTGTGGGAACCAATGACTCAAATGCTGGCTGATCGTAAGGCGCGTATCGCCGATGGTCTTGCCGCTGCCGAAAAAGGCAAGCACGAAGAAGAATTGGCTCGCAAGCACGCATTGGATGAGCTGAAAAAAGCCAAAGCCGAAGCGGCCGAAATCGTTGCACAAGGCCAAAAGCGTGCAGCGGAAATCGTTGACGAAGCTAAGAATGCTGCTGTCGAAGAAGCAGGCCGCGTGAAAATCGCTGCTCAAGCAGACATCGAACAGGAAGTTTCACGTGCACGTGAAGCGCTGCGTACTCAAGTCTCCGCGTTAGCAGTGGCAGGTGCGGAGAAAATTCTTGGTAAGGAAATTGATGCCAAAGCTCACGCGAAAGCATTGGATGAACTGGCTGCGCAAATTTAAGGTGGTGAACCATGTCTGATTTGACAACCGCTGCTCGTCCTTACGCCCGTGCGGTGTTTGAGATGGCGCAGGAAGCCGGGAAGCTGCCCCAGTGGTCAGCACAACTGGCAGCCATGTCTGCGGTGGTCGCGGCTGACGGTTCATCTGCCTTGTTGGCTCATCCGCGCATGACCAAAGAGCAGAAAGCGGACGTATTCGGCGAGATTGCAGGTGATGCACTCGACGATCAAGGTCGCAATCTGCTCAAGGCTCTGGCAGAGAATGACCGTTTCACGTTGTTACCTGAAATTTCCACCCTCTTTGAACAAATGAAGGCGGAAGCGGAAGGTGCGATTGAGGCGGAAATTACTTCTGCTCAGGAAATGAGCGATGACCAGCAGCAGACCCTTGCTGCGGCACTCCAAAAACGCTTGGGACGTGAGATTAAGCTCGTTACTAAAGTAGACCCGGCCCTAATGGGTGGCGCAATTATCCGCGCGGGTGACTTGGTGATTGACGGCTCAATCCAAAGCAGGCTGAAAGATATGAAGGCGGCGTTGGCGCGTTAAGCCCAGCCGATAATTGAGGAATAGCATATGCAACTTAACCCAACTGAAATCAGTGACCTGATTAAAAAGCGCATCAGCAGCTTTGAGGCAGGTGCTGAAGCTCGCACTGAGGGTACGGTTGTCTCCGTTACGGATGGTATCGTCCGCCTTCACGGGCTTGGCGATGTAATGTCTGGCGAGATGATCGAATTCTCCAACGGCTCTTACGGTCTGGCTTTGAACCTAGAACGTGACTCCGTCGGTGCGGTTGTCCTTGGTGACTATAAAGGTATCACCGAAGGCGACACTGTAAAATGTACTGGTCGTATCCTTGAAGTACCACACGGTCGTGGGTTGTTAGGGCGCGTGGTTGACGCGCTGGGCAACCCAATTGATGGTAAAGGGGCGGTAGACAATGACGGCTTTGCCCCCATTGAACGTATGGCGCCGGGTGTTATCGAACGTAAATCGGTTGACCAACCGTTGCAAACCGGTGTGAAAGCACTCGATGCGATGGTTCCCATCGGTCGTGGTCAACGTGAATTGATCATCGGCGACCGCCAAACCGGTAAAACCGCCGTGGCAGTCGATGCGATCATCAACCAAAAAGGCAAGAACGTAAAATGTATTTACGTTGCTGTCGGTCAAAAAGCTTCTTCTGTGGCTAACGTGGTGCGCAAACTCGAAGAATACGGCGCACTGGAGTACACCATTGTGGTCGCAGCAACAGCGGCTGACCCAGCGTCCATGCAGTACCTCGCGCCTTACGCGGGTTGCACTATGGGTGAATACTTCCGTGACCGTGGCGAAGACGCTTTGATCGTCTACGACGATTTGACCAAGCAAGCGTGGGCTTACCGTCAAGTCTCCCTGTTGCTGCGCCGCCCACCGGGTCGTGAAGCGTATCCGGGTGACGTTTTCTACCTGCACTCCCGTTTGTTGGAGCGTGCGGCTCGCGTGAACAAGGAATATGTTGAAGCGTTCACCAACGGTGAGGTGAAAGGCCAAACCGGTTCATTGACTGCGTTGCCGATCATCGAAACCCAAGGTGGTGACGTTTCTGCATTCGTACCGACCAACGTTATCTCCATCACTGACGGTCAGATTTTCTTGGAAAGCGACCTGTTTAACGCCGGTATCCGTCCGGCGATTAACGCAGGTTTGTCGGTATCCCGCGTCGGTGGTTCGGCGCAAACCAAGATCATCAAGAAACTCGGTGGCGGTGTGCGTTTGGCACTGGCGCAGTACCGTGAATTGGCAGCATTCTCACAGTTCGCATCCGACCTTGACGAAGGCACGCGTAAGTCTTTGGCGCGTGGTCAACGTGTTACCGAACTGATGAAACAGCCACAATTCTCCCCGCTGTCTGTAGCAGAAATGGCTTTCTCGTTGTTCGCGGCTAACGAGGGTTTCCTCGATGACGTGGACGCGAAGAAAATCGTGGATTTTGAAGCAGCCATGCTGAGTTATCTGCGTTCTTCCGAGAAAGCCTTGCTGGATAAGATCAACGAGAAAGGTGATTTCAACGACGAGATTGCTGGTGCAATGAAAAAAGCACTGGAAACTTTCAAGTCGAAAAACACTTGGTAATGGGAGGTTATTCCTATGGCAGGTGGTAAAGAAATACTAAGCCAGATCAAGAGTATCGGTAATACCAAAAAGATTACCAAGGCAATGGAGATGGTTGCTGCATCCAAAATGCGCCGTGCGCAAGAGCGGATGAAAGCCAGCCGTCCTTATGCTGACAAAATGCGTCAAGTGGTAGGTCACTTGGCAGCAGGTCATCTTGAGTACAAACACCCTTATACCCAAACACGCGAAACCGTGAAACGGGTTGGCTACATCATTATGTCCTCCGACAGAGGTTTGTGTGGTGGTTTAAACGTCAACTTGTTCAAGAAAGCCTTGCAGAGCATTGCTGAATGGAAAAAGCAGGATGTTGAAATTGACATCTGCGTTTTCGGGGCAAAAGCTTCTGCGGCTTTCCGCCGTTACGGGATTGTCGCTCAGAAAACCCACATGGGGGATGCCCCCAAAGTGGTGGATATGATCGGCACGATTAAGGTAATGCTGGATGCTTACGAAGAAGGGCGGATTGATCGCCTTTTCTTGGTCGAGAATGAATTTGTCAACAGCATGACGCAAAAACCGCGGGTGACTCAGCTCATCCCGGTGGTCGCCGATGCGACGGATTCAATCAAGCACCATTGGGACTACATCTACGAACCTGAGTCGAAAGAAGTCATTGATGCGTTGATGCAGCGTTATATTGAATCACTCATTTACCAAGGCGCGGTTGAAAACGTGGCTTGTGAAATGGCAGCGCGGATGGTGGCCATGAAGAGCGCCTCCGACAATGCCGGTAAAATGATTGGCGATTTGAAGCTGATTTACAACAAGGCGCGTCAGGCGGCAATTACTCAGGAAATTTCCGAGATTGTTGCGGGTGCTTCAGCGGTCTAAGGCTGGCGCGGGTTCACAGATTTTAAATTTTAGTGAGGTACTGAATAATGAGTACTGGAAACATCGTTCAAGTCATCGGCGCAGTTGTTGACGTGGAATTCCCACGCTCTGCTGTGCCAGCGGTCTACGATGCGTTAACAGTAGCCGACCAAGGTCTGACCTTGGAAGTCCAGCAGCAGTTGGGCGACGGCATTGTACGCACTATCGCGATGGGTACGTCTGACGGCGTAAAGCGCGGTATGCAAGTGGTGAATACAGGTGCGCCAATTTCTGTTCCGGTTGGGGCAGGCACTTTGGGACGTGTCATGAACGTTCTGGGTGAAGCGATTGATAACGCTGGCGACATCGTTCACGACAAGAAAATGCCAATCCACCGTGCGCCACCGGCGTATGATGAATTGTCATCCGGTATCGACATCTTGGAAACCGGCATCAAGGTTATCGACCTGATCATGCCAATCGCCAAGGGTGGTAAAATCGGTCTGTTCGGTGGTGCGGGTGTAGGTAAAACCGTAACCTTGATGGAGCTGATCAACAACATCGCTAAGCAACACAGTGGTTTGTCCGTGTTTGCGGGTGTGGGTGAACGGACTCGTGAAGGCAACGACTTCTACCACGAAATGACGGAAGGCGGGGTTATCGACAAGGTAGCACTGGTTTACGGTCAGATGAACGAACCACCCGGCAACCGTCTGCGCGTGGCGTTGACTGGTTTGACGATGGCGGAATACTTCCGTGACGAAGGTCGTGACGTGCTGATGTTCGTTGACAACATCTACCGTTACACACTGGCGGGTACGGAAGTATCCGCACTGTTGGGTCGTATGCCATCTGCGGTAGGTTATCAGCCAACACTGGCGGAAGAAATGGGCGCACTGCAAGAGCGTATCACTTCCACCAAAACTGGCTCGATCACCTCGTTCCAAGCGGTTTACGTACCTGCGGATGACTTAACTGACCCATCCCCAGCCACCACGTTCGCCCACTTGGATGCGACCCTGGTATTGTCACGTAATATCGCGGAACTGGGTATTTACCCTGCGGTAGACCCACTGGACTCCACCTCGCGTCAGCTTGACCCGTTGGTTGTTGGTCAAGAACACTACAGCGTAGCACGTGGCGTGCAAGGCATCCTGCAACGTTACAAAGAACTCAAGGACATCATCGCGATCCTGGGTATGGACGAACTCTCTGACGAAGACAAACAAGTCGTCGG
>JBEUIR010000183.1:0-5056 GCA_040415395.1 Candidatus Thiothrix namsaraevi | reverse complement strand
CATGGCTCATACACTGCCAGAACTGCCTTTCGCGAAAGACGCACTTGCCCCACACATGTCGGCTGAAACGCTGGAATTCCACCACGACAAGCACCACAACGCTTACGTGGTTAACCTGAACAACCTGATTCCCGGCACTCAGTTTGAAAGCATGAGTCTGGAAGACATCGTGAAATCCGCACCGGCTGGCGGCGTTTACAATAACGCAGCGCAAGTTTGGAACCACACCTTCTTCTGGAACTGCCTGAAGCCAAACGGCGGCGGCGCACCCACTGGCGCACTGGCTGCTGCCATTGATGCGAAATGGGGTTCTTTCGACGAATTCAAGAAAGCGTTCACGGCTTCTGCGGTAGGCAACTTCGGTTCTGCGTGGACTTGGTTGGTTAAAAAAGCTGACGGTTCCGTTGACATCGTAAACATGGGCGCGGCTGGCACACCACTGACCACTGGCGATACCGCGTTGTTTTGCGTAGACGTGTGGGAACACGCTTACTACATCGACTACCGCAACCTGCGCCCTAAATTCGTTGAGACCTTCCTCAACAATCTGGCGAACTGGGAATTTGCGGAAGCGAATTTCGCGGCGTAATTGGCGTAACGCTGTTAGGTCGAATCAAAAAAGCCGGACGTGTTCCGGCTTTTTTGCGTTATCCAACAGAGGTAGGGCTTATTCCTCGGCAATCAGGTCACGGTAAGCGTGCCAGCTTGCATGACCGGCAATCGGCAGTGCAATCGCCAAGCCGACAAAGAAGAAAATGAAGCCTAGGAACATCAGGGTTGCCAGAATGAATGCCCAACTGATCATCACGCCGGGATTTTTCAGCACGGCTTTAACGCTGGTGATCATCGCGGTCATGAAATCCACGCGCTTGTCGGTAATCAACGGCACGGATACCGCACTAATCGCAAACGCCACCGCTGCCACTGCGCCACCCGTCAACGCCCAAACCAGCGCGAAGGGAATGAGGTTGGGATGCCCCAGCAAGGTATCCAGAAGATTACCGCCAAGCGTGATGTTGTTGAAAAACAGAGCGATGGACAAGGAGGAAAGCACTGCCCAAATACTCATCAGAACACCCAGCACCAAGGCGAAACTTGCCAGACCGATTGCGTTGAAACGCAGCCCGTCAATACCTTGCATGAAATGCGGTGTGCCGCCCTGTTCCAAAGTACGGCTGATGCAGTAAAAACCCACTGCCACAACCGGGCCAATCAGCAGGAAGCCGGTTGCCAGTGAACTGATGAAAAGAGGCTGCTCCCACGTTATCCAAGCTAGGATTAACCCTATGACAACGTAGATCATTCCATAGGTCATGCTTGCGCCCATCGCGGCTTTGAAATCCTTGATCCCGGCATTCAGCCAGCGCATAGAGGCTTCGGAATCAACCTTGCGGACAACCAGACGTGGTGGAGCGTCGGCAATTTGGTCTGTACTCATAATTGTGGTCATAACACTTTCTCCTGATAACGTTATTGAAATAAAAGCCGTGTGGCTTTGGCTTACCCCACCTGCGACACGTTCAGCAGGCGGCGTAAATCTTTGATAATCAACTCCCTATTAAAGTCAAGTGGATGCGACATAATCACATTGCTAGGCGGGTCGAGGGTGTAAAAGCATCTTCGTCCGCCGCCTTTATGACCTGACGCAGGTTGTACAGGTTTGCCGCGCAAATCCGCTGTATTGAAGTTAGCACCATCGCACTAAGAAAGCACTTGACAATGCACTAACTTAGTGATTGACAAGCGGAAACGCTTTCCCTATAGTGTTCTGCTTTCTCGCAAAGGCAGCCTGTCTGGGCTGCCTTTCGCATTTATGGCTGTTGTGGCGGATTTTTGGAGGTTTTGCCGTGACCAATGCAGTAATGCCGACGTATGCACGTTTACCCGTTACTTTCGTTAAAGGCGAAGGTGCACTCCTGTGGGATACCGCAGGTAAACAATACTTGGATGCCCTGAGCGGCATTTCCGTGTGTAACGTGGGTCATGCGCGACGCGAAGTGGCGGATGCGATTTGTGCGCAGGCACACGAATTGCTGCATACCTCTAACCTCTACCAAATCGAACACCAGCAAGCCTTAGCCGAAAAGCTGTGTGAATTGTCGGGTTTCGAGAACGTTTTCTTTGGCAATTCCGGGGCAGAGGCGAATGAAGCGGCGATTAAGATTGCACGTCTGTACGGTCACAATAAAGGTGTGGCAATCCCGACCATTATTGTGATGAGCAATGCATTTCACGGGCGCACGATGGCAACCGTGACGGCGACGGGTAATGTGAAGTCACAAGCCGGTTTTGCCCCCTTGGTAGAAGGGTTCGTGCGCGTTGAATACGCCGATGTGGATGCTGTTGCGGCATTGGCAGACCACCCCAATATTGTTGCCGTGCTGGTCGAGCCGGTGCAGGGCGAGGGTGGCATTCGGATTCCAGCAGCGGATTATTTGCCGCGTTTGCGTGCCATCTGTGATCAGCACGACTGGTTGCTGATGGTGGATGAGGTTCAGTCTGGCATGGCACGTACTGGCACGTGGTTTGCTTTCCAACACAGTCACATTCAACCGGATGTCATGACGCTGGCAAAAGCGCTCGGCAATGGCGTGCCGATTGGGGCGTGTTTAGCCGGTGGTAAGGCAGTCAATGTGTTTGGCCCCGGCAATCATGGTTCAACGTTTGGTGGTAATCCGCTGGCTTGCCGTGCGGCGCGTGCCGTGATTGAAGTCATGGAACACGATAACCTGACCGCACGGGCGGCAGAATTAGGTGAACATTTCTTGTCACAATTCCGTGAAAAACTCGCGGGTGTGGCAGGTGTGCGGGATATTCGCGGCAAAGGCTTGATGATTGGCGTGGAGCTGGAGCGCGAGTGTGGTGAATTGGTGAAACAGGCTCTGGAGAGAGGTCTGCTGATCAATGTTACCGCTGGGAATGTTATTCGTTTGTTACCGCCATTAATCATTACCGATGCGCAAGCGGATCAAATAATAACTATGGTCAGTGAATTGGTGCAGGCATTTTTGTACCCCACTGCTGGAGAGAGAGTCTCATGAAACATAAACCTGTCAGACATTTTCTGACATTATCCGATTTTACGCCGGTTGAATTACACGCCCTGATTGGGCGGGCGATTCAACTCAAAGCCATGTGGAAACGTGGCGAGGCGTATGAACCGCTGCATTTGCGCACCTTGGCAATGATTTTCGAGAAATCGTCCACCCGTACCCGCGTCTCGTTTGAGGCGGGGATGACGCAATTGGGTGGGCATTCGATGTTCTTGTCGCCGAACGATACCCAATTGGGGCGCGGTGAGCCGATTGAAGATTCCGCCCGCGTGATTTCGCGCATGGTGGATGTGGTGATGATCCGCACGTTTGAGCAGGAAAAAGTCGAGCTGTTCGCGGCGCACTCCCGTGTGCCGGTCATCAATGCGTTGACGGATAAACACCATCCTTGCCAATTGCTGGCGGATATGATGACGTGGATGGAACAACGCGGCTTGCCTAACGGCAAAACGGTAGCGTGGATTGGCGATGGCAACAATATGTGCCATTCGTGGATGGAAGCCGCCAAATTGTTTGGTTTCCACCTGAATGTGGCGTGCCCGGAAGGGTATGACCCGGATGCGGATGTGGTTGCCGCTACCTTGGGTTCGGTGACGTTTTTCCGTGAACCCAATGAAGCAGCGAAAGGTGCAGAAGTGGTGGTGACGGATACGTGGGCAAGCATGGGACAGGAAGCGGAAAAGAAAATCCGCGAAACCGCCTTTGCTGGCTACCAAGTCACCACGGAGATGATGCAACTGGCAACGCCGGATGCGATTTTCATGCACTGCCTGCCTGCCTATCGTGGGCTGGAAGTGGCGGCGGATGTCATGGATGGCGCACAAAGTGTGGTCTGGGATGAGGCGGAAAACCGCTTGCACGCGCAAAAAGCCTTGCTGGAAGTGCTGGTGAAAGGGTTCCCTGAAGGTATGCCAGCATAGTGCGCATAATCTCCGCTAACACCAACGGTATCCGTTCCGCCGCTAAAAAAGGTTTCTTCGCTTGGATGAAGCAGCAGCAGGCGGATGTGGTATGCATCCAAGAAACCAAGGCGCAACTCCACCAGTTGGAGGAAGACCGCGCCTTGTTTTTCCCCGAAGGCTATTACTGCTATTACCATGATGCCGAAAAAAAGGGCTATAGTGGGGTGGCAATCTATGCGCGTACTGAGCCGGATGCGGTGATTAGCGGGATGGGTTGCGCTGAATTTGATGCGGAAGGGCGTTATATTGAAGCGCGTTTCGGCAATCTGAGCGTGATTTCCTTGTACTTGCCGTCAGGTTCGTCAGGGGAAGAGCGTCAGCAAGCCAAGTATCGTTGCATGGATTACTTTCTGCCGCACTTGGTGCAAATGAAAGCGGGTGGGCGTGATGTGGTGATTTGTGGCGATTGGAACATTGCGCATCAGAACATCGACATTAAAAACTGGAAAGGCAACCTGAAGAATTCCGGTTTCTTGCCGGAAGAACGTGCTTGGTTGGATAAGCTCTTTAATGAGCTGGAGTTTGTGGACGGCTTCCGTGAAGTGAATCAGGAAGCCGAACAGTATACCTGGTGGTCGAATCGTGGGCAGGCGTGGGTAAAAAACGTCGGTTGGCGGATTGATTACCAGATTCTCAGCCCCTCTCTCAAAGGTACGGTCATAGCGGCATCTATCTATAAGGATGAGCGTTTTTCTGACCATGCGCCGCTGATTATGGATTACGCTTATAATCTGTCTGCCGGTTAATATCGGGTTCCCCCTAGCTTTCCATCACTGGGTCGAAATGTCTGCAAAGTTGGTTTCCAGTGGTGTATTTTAGACCGATTTTGCGAGGTTTTACGCTCTGCCAATGCCGAAGACTTTCAGTGTCAAGTTATCATTCGAGGCAAGTACAGTGTGCTAAACTGCCCCTATGGACACGACCACCAAACGCAGCATGACCCTAAAATCCCCCTACGGCATCAGCAACTTCAAAAAAGTTGTCACGCGGTTACGGGAAGATCGAATTCGTTGACCTCAAGCTGGGTAGCACCGACGTGCA
>JBEUIR010000182.1:0-5068 GCA_040415395.1 Candidatus Thiothrix namsaraevi | reverse complement strand
TACGCCCAAAAAAGCCGCCTTTGACGGTAGGGAGGCGGTCGGAGTGGATGACAGTTGGCGCGTGTCCATTCGCTGCTGGCATGGAACGGATTTCCCCCAACGGCGGCGCAATGTATTCAGCTTGTCCCGTCAGCACACGATACAACTTGTCGTAATCACTGGGCAGACAATACGTCGAATAAGGCTTCAGTGTTAGCGGTACATGCTCCAGGCTGCCATGCGTCGGAATTAGCGGGATGAACTTGGTGTTGCGGTAATAGTGGTCGTATAGCGTTTGTGAAATAACCACGCCTTCAAATGTCACACCACGCCCGCCGTCGGTTTCCTGCCCGCGATAACGCCGCAGATAGGTTGCGGTACAAACCAACAACACAAAATCAGCCGCTTCAATTTGGTTTTCCATCCAGCGTTGCCAGCCTTCGTGCGGAAAGCCGTTCACATACAGGTCAATCAGACAATCCAGCCCTTCCTTGCGCAAACGATCGGATATGCCGCGCACAAACTCGCGGTGTGCGTCCGAATCGTGGCTATAACTGATGAAAACCTTGGTCATGTGAGCAAGCCCTATTCACTTTTCGATAGGACTGATCATACCGTTTATCAGAAGGATTTTCTTTCACCAAATTGACCATCCCATTATTTGTTGCTATACATGACAACATGAATGCAACGCAACTCTACAAAGACCGATTTGATTTGTATCATGTTTGTGAGTACTTGGCAGAAAAAAACCCTCCAGGAGGGTCAGGCACAGGCTGTCATCGACACACCGAAACCGTTCCTCGAAGCAGAAACGGTGGAAGAAAGTAACGCCCCAGTACGGGCTTACCACCGTTACATCATCCAGCAACGCTTAAAAAGACCGGGGGCATGGTGGAAAAGCGATAATGCGGGGGATATGTTGACGTTGAGGGTCATGCGGGGAAACTAGCAGTGGAAGCATTATTGGCGAAACACCGCTGAGGCAGCATGAGGTTCACCGCACTTTTGTTCACACCCGTTTCAAACCCCGGTTTGCCTACCGGCAGGCATTGAGAAGGCAGGCTGATGCAGCATCAACCTGCCTTACGCGAAACCGTTAAGAATTAACGGTAGCCACCGCCACCACCGAAGCCGCCACGATCACCACCGCGACCGCCACGATCACCGCCGCCGAAGCCGCCACGATCACCACCACGACCGCCGCGATCACCGCCGCCGCCGAAGCCGCCACGATCACCGCCGCCGCCGCCACCGAAGCCGCCACGATCACCGCCGCCACCGAAGCCGCCGCGATCACCACCACGACCACCGCCGCCGCCACCACCACCGAAGCCGCCACGACCGCCGCCATCACGTGGACGATCTTCGCGTGGTTTTGCTTCGTTAACTTTAATGTTACGGCCTTGAACGGCTTGCTCGTTCAAACCTTGAATGGCTGCATTGCCTTGAGCAGCATCTGGCATGTCAACAAAACCGAAGCCCTTGGATTGCCCCGTCATTTTGTCTTTGATCATGCTGACGCTGGTGACTTCGCCGTAAGCGGAGAACAGGTCGCGCAAGTCGTTTTCGGTAATTTTATAGGGCAGGTTGCCAACGTAAATATTCACTGTATGTCATCTCATAAAAGCGTGTGCTGCTTGGGAATTTACGTTATAGATAATCAGTCACACCAAATTACCTGATAACGATCGACCACTGTGGTTCGATAGGTTATGCACTGTGAAACCTGCAAGTAAAAACGTGGCATCAAACTAACAAGGCTCACGGAACTTTCAAGTATCAGGCAAGTTATTCGCAGTGTACCCCAGTTTTTCGCTGCGGGTAACAAAAATCGGATATTTGTCCGGTTAATTTTTCATGTCAACCAAAGCCCCTGATAGATAAGCGTTTAGGAAGCTATCAAAATCCATTTTTTCATTGGCTTCAAGTGCTTGCTGACGGCTTAAGGAGTTTGCAGCAGCTTGCTGAAATTCAAGGGTCAACGCCGGATCAAGCGTCCGTTGCAGGAAATACTCACGGTGTTCTTGGGATTTACGCTGCGCAAACGCGAAAAAACTCTCCTGATTAGCCCGCATCTCTTCCAGCATCCGTGCCGACGGCGTAATGTCTGGGTTGTAAGCAAGTTGAATCTGGCTATCTAACGAATCGGTGTAACACTCCTCTCCGTGTACGGTGTTTAACATCTCTGCCACCGGGCGCATGGCTTGCAGCAAATCCCTCGCCTGATCACGCAATAACACACTCTTACCCAAACAACTCAAACGCACTTCTGGGTCACGCCCGCGATGCGCCGTTAACATCTGGTTCTGGTTGATGGCATGAAATTCATCCGCAGACACCAGCGGGCTTTCCTGCAATAAGCAGAAATGCATAAAGACTTCGAGGAAAAAGAGTTGACGGCGCGTTAAGCCAGCAGGGTGGAACGCATTCACGTCAAGCGAACGCAATTCCACATACGCAATGCCTCGGCGCTCCAGAGCATCCGTAGGTTTCTCAAAACCTTGCAATAACTGCTTGGGGCGTACCGTGCTGTAATACTCATTTTCAATTTGCAGGATATTGGCATTTAACTGGCGGTACTGCCCCGCCACTTTCACCCCGATAGTAGCGTATTCCGGGTAAGGCGTGTTAATCGCCTGCCGCAAACTACTCACGTAACTGTCAAGCGTGTTGTAACACACCTTCACCCCGGTTTTATTTTCCTTACTATTGGTGTAACCAATATTCCCCATGCGCAACGACGTGCCGAAAGGTTCATAGAGCGTGTATTCATTAAACTCCTCCATGCCTTCGGGTGCTTTCCTGCCACCGAGAAAGGTTTTGCAAATCGCGGGCGACGTACCAAACAAGTAAATAATCAGCCAACCATAACGCTGCAAATTACGCACTAATGCCATGTATTGCGCATCACGGAACGCTCGTAACTCGCCTGCATCCCCCTGTATCTGCTGCCAAGGCTGCCAAAAGGCATCATCGATGGAATAGTTGAAATGGATTCCGGCAATCACCTGCATCGCCTTGCCATAGCGCCATGCCAGCCCTTCACGGTAAATGTGCTTCATACGCCCGGCGTTGGAGCTGCCGTATTCAGCAATCCGAATATCGCGTTCGCCGCTCAGCACACACGGCATACTGGTTGTCCACAACAATTCATCGTTAAGTTGCTGGTACACAAAGGTTTCGATATTGAGCAAGAAATCCAGTGACTGAGCAGCACGTTCCTGCGGCGGCGTAATCAGTTCCAGCAAGGATTCGGCGTAATCAGTGGTAATCCACGGGTGGGTTAACGCAGACCCCAGCACCGCCGGATGATCACGTTGCGACAATCGCCCTTCAGACGACACTCTCAGGCTTTCTTTTTCCAGCCCCGTGCGGGCATTGCGTAGGTAAGGGTGCAAATGGTGGGCATCAATCTCACGTAAGCGTTGTTCCAACAAGTGGTACACAGCGTTCTCCCGATTCAAACGAAACACCGATTACAGCATAGAATGGCGAGAATACAAATTTCCTGAGACCAAGACTGACTAAGGCTGACCCGCAAGCGCAATTGAAAGTGAAGGCATACTTTCACGCGCATTCCGATTATAGTTAAGGTTCTACCCCCACAAACCGACCTGATGATGAAATATCTGATACACGCCAGCCTGATTGCCATAAGCTTGAGCCTTACGGCTGCCAGCCATGCCGCATTGGATCTAGAAGTCCCCCGCATCAACATCCCCGATCTGGGCAATCCCGCCAATAACACCCTCAGCAGCACACAAGAATCCTTGCTTGGCATCAAGCTCATCCGCGAATTGCGTGGCAGTGAACCGATTGTGGAAGACCCTGAACTTAGCGGCTGGTTACGCGCCCTTGGCAACCGCCTCGCTGCCCATGCACCCGGTGGCGGCAATTATTATTTCCTGATTGTCAAAAACCCGGAAATCAACGCCTACGCCATGCCCGGCGGGGTTATCGTCATGCATTCAGGGCTGATTTTGAATACGCGCTCAGAAAGTGAGTTAGCCGCTGTAGTAGCACATGAAATCGCCCATGTTTCGCAGCGCCACATTGCGCGAATGTTGGCAGAACGCGAAGGCAATCCGCTCATCACGGGGCTAGGAGTACTTGCCGGTGCAGCGGCTGCCAGCAAAAGCCCGGAAGCCGCCCAAGCCATTATTACCAGCACCATTGCCACGCAATTGCACCGCCAACTGAGCTTTAGCCGTCAGATGGAAACCGAAGCGGATCGCACTGGCTTACGCATTCTCGCGGGAGCGGGGCTTGACCCGCAAGCCATGTCCATATTCATGGAAAAACTGGATCGGCGCACATCCGACTTACACGGCGACATTACCCAATATTTGCGCACTCACCCGCAAAGCATCGACCGGTTGAGCGATACCCGCGCCCAAGCCAATCAAATGGGCAAACGCGGTGTCCGTGAAGATAGCGATTACGCCTATGCTCGCGAAAAGCTTCGCGCCCTCACTGCCCCGAATTCACCTGCTGTTACCGCTGGCGATGCACAACTCACGCAATATGCCCAAGCCGTCAGCCAATTGCGGCACGGCAATCCCAATGCTGCCCTGCAAACCTTGGGTACACAATCACGCCAACTACCGATTGCCCTGACGATTGCGGCGGCACTGAATGCAACCCGTCGTTATGCCGAAACCGAAGCGCTGCTCACCCCGCTGGCAAGCGCTTATCCCGGTCAGGAGGATATTCTTAGCGTGTTGGCTGAAGCCTTGCTTGCCAACCAAAAAGCACCGCAAGCTTGGCAATTGCTCAGCCGCACCCAATTGACGGAACAAACCAGCCTAGAATTCCTCGAAATCCGCCAACGGGTTGCAGAACAAGCCGGGCAAGCGGCTGAAGCGTACCGTTCTGCTGCCGAACGCAGTATTCGCATGGGCGAATACAAACACGCCCGCGCCATTCTCGAACAAGCCTCACGCCTGCCCGGCAACCCCGCGCATACTAGCGCCCGCCTGCAAGCAATGGCACGCGAAATTGAGCAAATAGAAACCAAAGAAAAACAACTTGACAAATTTTAACCAGAAAACCCGCTAAACCGTTACGTTTTACCGTAGTGACTACA
>JBEUIR010000181.1:0-5094 GCA_040415395.1 Candidatus Thiothrix namsaraevi | reverse complement strand
TTCGCCCAAATCAATCCACAGGGCGATTTGCTCATCCATCGTGCGTACCCAGATGGCGGGTTCTTCCACGTCTTCCAGCCCTTTGGTCAGCTCAATCCCCTCCTGAGCATTGAGGCAATACGCCAAAATACGCACCATCATGCGCTCCAGCGTTTCGGAGGGGTGCTGGGCAATGGTCAGATTCAGGGAATCGTAGTAATTGCGTTCCATATCCGATAACGAAATTCTGGCTTTGTAAATGGTTGGTTTGATTGCCACGGAAAACCTTGTCTGTTGCGTTGCGGGAAGGGTGTGTGCGCATACTAACAAAAACGCCCGCATCAGCGGGCGTTTTCACCATCACTCACCACCAAGCCCCTTACGTTGCCTGATAGTAAAGGTTCTGCGGATGGTTCGCCTGTGCGAAGAAGAACCAACGTTCCGCCAGCAAACCCACGTACTGAATCAACGCCGCCGCCAGCAACACCAGCACAAGCTGATTTGACCAACCAATCACCATTAATGTTATCGGCACAATAAACGCCACAATTAAAAAGAACACTTTCACGGTCTGTAAAAACTGCGGGCTTTTATGATGGAAAAACTCACGCGTATTAAACGAACCGCCCATTGCCCCTTGTGAAATCTGCGTAATCTTCGGGTGACGTACCCCAATAGCGGTGCAAGCCGTGCTTTTCCGCTTAATCCGCCCATTACGGCGTAACGCAAACATGCGGCTCACAAAACCCACCAAGGTGAACAATAATGCCCAGAAAATATACGCATCCACCAAGCTGCTGCCATAATAAGCTCCGAGCGCTGCCGCCAGCGAGAAACCCGAAGCCAAACCCAACAAGGTGTAGTTAATAATCGTAAACGGGGTCGCCCATTCCTGAATAAATTTCACCGCCGCGTAAATCATCCCCGTGCACACATACAACAAGAACGCCAACACACCTGCCACCAAACCCACCACCAAAGTCAGTTTAATTTCCACCGTTCCCGTGGTCAGCAACACCGGGTCAATCCCCAAATAGTGCAATGCGCCCCAAATGAACGCCATGCCCGCAAACGCTGGCAACACAATCACTTCACGCGCCAACCAAGAAGTACGCCACATGGTCGCCGCTCGCCATGCCCGCTCTGGTCTTCCCAAATGAAAAAACGATGCAAACAAGCCCAAGCCCATCAACAGCGTGACAATAACCGTGCCAGCAACGTACAACGCCTGCGGTGACGTGGCATCACCCACCACCCCAAACGTGTTATAAACCTGACCCGTGTACAGCGCCAGAAACAAGCCCTGACCCGTACCAATTAATGTGGTCAAAAAAATGACCGAAAAAGCAGGATGCATAAATCCAATCTCCTTAGAACAGGAAGTCGTCCAACGAGGGCAAGTCAGAGCTGACCGGCGCACGCTGTTCTTCTTTCTTCAACGGGTTATCAATACGGTTCAACGATTCCTCGGTCACGTGCGACTTGATCTTTTGCCGAGGCAAATAATGATTCGCAGGCCGCGTCCCCCATTCCGGCATCAACTGATAACCGCCACGTTCATTAATCGCCACCGACACTTCCGACATCGGGTCATGCACGTCACCGAACAGCCGCGCACTGGTTGGGCAAGCCAACACACACGCTGGTTTCCGGCGCGTTTCCGGCAAGGTCGTGTCGTAAATCCGATCCACACACAAGGTGCATTTCTTCATCACCTTCTGCTTTTCGTCGATTTCCCGCGCACCGTAAGGGCAAGCCCATGAGCAGTACTTGCAACCGATGCACTTGTCGTAATCGACCAGCACAATGCCATCTTCCTTACGCTTGTAGCTTGCGCCAGTGGGGCAAACCGGTACGCACGGCGGGTCTTCACAATGCAAACAGCTTTTCGGGAAATGCACCGTTTCCACGTTGGGGTATTCGCCCACTTCAAACGTTTGCACGCGGTTGAAGAACGTACCCGTCGGGTCTTTGCCATACGGGTTTTTGTCCACCATGCCACCGCCGCCTTCGCTGGAAGTGTTCCATTCTTTGCACGACGTGACGCAGGCGCTACAGCCGACGCACACATTCAGGTCAATTACCAAAGCCAACTGGGTCATGTTACTTACCCCCTTTGAACATATTCTTGAATTTGCCAGAACCACCCACGAAGGTCAGCCACTTACCGACGGGCTTCGCCATGCCAGGGTAACGCGGCTGAGTCGGGAATTGTGGGAAGGTTGAACCTTGATCTTTCTTATCCGCTTTGTAGACTTTGACGCGCACATCGAACCACGCCGCCTGCCCGGTGATCGGGTCAGAGTTGGAGATATGCTCGCCTTCCGCCTGATTGGGTAGCTCTTCGCCGATAATGTGATTCAGCAAGAAACCGCGCTGACATTCGTTGGCATCTTTTTCCAGACCCCACGCACCAGAGGCTTTACCAATCGCGTTCCAGGTCCACACCGTGTTTGGCTCGACAGACTGAGAGTAACGTGCTTCGCAACGCACCCGCCCGTGTGACGATTCCACCCAAATCCAGTCGCCATCTTCAAAGCCATACTTTTCGCCGACGCTGGGGTGCATGTGCAAATAGTTGTGCGCGTGAATCTGGCGCAACCACGCATTCTGCGAATCCCACGAGTGATACATCGCCATCGGACGCTGGGTTAACGCACTCAGCGGGAAATCCTGCTTGTTAATCATCTCGTTTTCGAGCGGCTCGTGGTAAAACGGCAGCGCATCGAAGAAACGTTCCACCCGTTTACGCAAACGCTCCGGCGGCTGCTTGCCGTGCGAAATGCCTTGCGCGGCACGGCGGAATTTGTGCAGCACCTCAGAATACAGGTGAATATTGATCGGTTCAGCGTGGCGTACCATGCCGTTGTCTTTCGCCCATTGCAGGTAGCCTGCGTTCCAGTTCCGCATGTATTGGTACGACTTCGGCATCACGGTATGGTGCATACAATTGTTCTTGGCGTACTGTTCCCACTGATTCGGGTTGGGTTCGCCACGCATGGACTTTTGCCCATTCTGCCCGCGCCAGCCGCTCAAGAAACCAATGCCAGACCCCGGTGCGGTTTCAAAATTGACAATGAAATCGGGGTAATCTTTAAACTTACGCTTGCCCTTCGCATCGGTGAACGCGGGGAAGCCTAAGCGTGAACCCAGCTCAATCAATACTTCTTGGAACGGCTTGCATTGCCCGGTGGGAGGCAAAATCGGAATCCGCACCGAATCCACCGGACCGTCAAATTCGGAAATCGGACGATCCAACATCGACATGACATCGTAACGTTCCAGATAGGTGGTATCCGGCAAAATCAAGTCCGCAAACGCCGTCATTTCCGAGTGGAACGCATCGCACACCACGAGGAACGGGATTTTGTATTCGCCGTTCTCATCCTTGTCCTTGAGCATATCGCGGACTTCGGTGGTGTTCATCGTCGAATTCCACGCCATATTCGCCATGAAAATCAGCAGGGTATCGAGTTTGTACGGGTCGCCGCGCCAGGCGTTGGTAATAACGTTGTGCATCAAACCGTGCACCGACAGCGGGTATTCCCACGAGAAACCCTTGTCGATGCGCACCGGCTCGCCCTTGTCATCGACGAACAAATCATCCGGGTCAGCAGGCCAGCCCAACGGCATCCCATCCAGCGGGGTATTCGGTTTCACCGCATCCGGCGACGTACCCGTTTTCGGGCAAGGCGGAATCGGGCGCGGGTAGGGTGCTTTGTGACGGAAACCACCGGGGCGGTCAATCGTCCCCAACAACGACATCAGAATACTTAACGCACGAATGCTTTGGAAGCCGTTGGAATGCGCCGCCAAGCCGCGCATCGCATGGAACGCCACCGGATTACCGGTCACGTGATCATGCTCATTGCCCCACACGTCTGTCCATGCAATCGGCAATTCGATTTTCTGGTCACGCGCCGTAATGCCCATTTCGTGCGCCAAGCGCTTAATGGTTGCCGCCGGAATGCCGGTAATGTCTTCCGCCCATTCAGCGGTATAACTTTCCACACGCTCGCGCAGCAATTGGAACGCGGGTTTGACGAGTGTGCCGTCTTTCAGCTTGAATTCGCCGGTCAAAAACGGGTCAACACCGGGGGTATGCGTCGAAATCGGCTTGTTAAGGTCGCGATCCCACCACAGCTTGTTTTGCGGGTCGAAACAGCCTTCTTCGGGCGGCACTTCAAAGCGCAAGAACATGCCGTATTCGCTGTTCTTCGGGTCCATATTGACCAGTTCAGGGCCGTTGGTGTAATTCACCACGAAGTCGCGGTCGTATAAACCTTGCTCGATAATTTCGCGCGTAATCGCTAACAATAATGCGCCGTCTGTACCGGGGCGAATCGGAATCCACTCATCCGCCACCGCCGCGTAGCCAGTCCGCACCGGGTTGATCGCAATCATGCGCCCACCATCGCGTTTGAACTGTGACAGCTCAATTTTTAGCGGATTGGAATGGTGGTCTTCCGCCGTGCCGATCATCACGAATAATTTGGCGTGGTGCAGGTCAGGGCCGCCGAATTCCCAGAACGAACCGCCGATGGTGTAGATCATGCCTGCCGCCATATTGACGGAGCAGAAACCACCGTGTGCCGCGTAGTTCGGCGTGCCGAATTGCTTGGCAAACAAGCCGGTGAGGGCTTGCATCTGGTCACGTCCGGTGAATAGCCCGAACTTTTTCGGGTCAGTCGCACGCAGGTGGCGCAGGCGGGTTTCGAGGGTGTCGAAGGCTTCTTCCCACGTGATCGGCTCAAACTGACCTTCGCCACGGGTGGCATTGGCTTTGCGCTTGAGCGGTTGGGTCAGACGCGCAGGTGAATACTGCTTCATAATGCCGGATGAACCCTTGGCACAGAGCACGCCCTTGTTGAGCGGGTGATCAGGGTTGCCCTCAATGTATTTCACCTCACCGTTTTTGAGGTGGACATTGATGCCGCAGCGGCAGGCACACATGTAGCAGGTGGTGCTTTTGATTTCGGTTGCGTGGTTTATTTGGTTTGTTTGGGTAGTCATATCAGCAGGTAACTAAATAATGAATTACTGAAATACAGCATTACACGGATAATGCTTGAGATAGATCAAGGAATCAATAATAAAAAAAGTCGGAGGCCAAGC
>JBEUIR010000180.1:0-5103 GCA_040415395.1 Candidatus Thiothrix namsaraevi | reverse complement strand
GGGTGCACCCGCAACCCGTTACGCTTCAGCCGTGCTAACCACGCCATTGGTAACGCTCAAAGCCTTTCTCTTTCAGGTATTGGGTGATGATGGCTCTTGCAAGCTGTCTCGGCTCAATATAGGTAGGGGATACTAGCAAAACCGCATTAAAAATGGCATAAACCGTTCCATCTCATCAAATTCAAAGGAAATCGTTATTATGTTGTTATCGCTGGCTGCTATTGTCGTGGGGCTTACTATATTGGTTTGGAGTGCCGACAAATTTGTTGACGGTGCTGCTGCCACAGCAAAACATTTGGGAATGCCATCCCTTTTGATCGGGATGGTGGTTGTCGGGTTTGGTACATCCGCCCCGGAAATGACCGTATCCGCCTTCGCCGCGTGGGAAGGCAACCCCGCTTTGGCATTAGGTAATGCTTATGGCTCCAATATACTGAATATCGCGTTGATCTTGGGGATAACCGCCGTGATTGCGGTGATTTCGGTGCATTCCGATATTGTCCGCAAGGAAATGCCGATTTTGCTGGCGGTGACGCTGCTGTCAGGTTTGTTGCTATGGGACAGGGAAATCAGCCGTTGGGATGCAGTTATCTTGCTGGTGGTCTTTTTCGGGATCGTGGGTTGGTCTATTTACTCGGCGCTGCGTAGTCGGAATGATGCTTTATCCGCAGATGTAGAAGAAGAAATGGCAAGCCATCCGATGACATTGAAAACGGCATTGGTATGGTTGGCTATCGGTTTAGTGTTGTTAATCATTAGTTCGCGAATTCTTGTCTGGGGCGCGGTGGATGTTGCGAATGCCTTAGGGGTGAGCGATTTGATTATCGGTCTGACGATTGTGGCGCTGGGTACTTCGCTACCGGAATTGGCTTCCTCCGTTGCGGCTGCTCGCAAAGGTGAATCCGATTTGGCAATAGGCAATATTATCGGCTCTAACTTATTCAATACTTTAGCTGTGGTGGGGATTGCTGGGGCAATTGCACCGATGGCAGTTGCCGATGAAGTGCTAACCCGTGATTTCCCGGTTATGCTGGCAGTTACCTTCGGCTTATTCATTCTGGCGTATGGTTTCCGCAAACCGGGACACTTGACGCATTGGGAAGGTATTCTGATGTTGAGTGTGTATTTCGGGTATACCGGCTGGTTGATTTACACCGTGATCGCATAAGTAACGGGTATGGCAGGGGCATGGTGAAACGGTTTGTATGAGATTAAATCGCGTCCAGTTCGGTCAACGGCCAACGCGGACGCGCATTAATCACTGCCGCTTCATTTACCCCTGCCAGTAACCTTAACGCACCCGCATACGCAATCATCGCGCCGTTATCGGTGCAAAATGCCAAACGTGGGAAATAGACTTCCCCCGGCAATTCTGCCAATCGCGCCCGTAAGCGGCGATTCGCGCCCACGCCACCCGCCACAATCAGCCGCTTGCGACCCGCTTGTTCCAACGCCCGCCGACACTTGATAAACAGCGTGTCGACTACTGCGTCTTCAAACGCCCGTGCAATATCTGCTTTATCCTGTTCTGTTTGCCCAGATTTTTGCCAAGTCGTCAGCGAAAACGTCTTCAAGCCGCTAAAGCTGAAATCACAGCCCGGTCGATCCACCATTGGGCGCGGAAATTTGTACACTCCCTCACGCCCCTGTTCCGCCAACTTTGCCAGCAACGGGCCGCCCGGATACGCCAAGCCCATCAGTTTGGCGGTTTTGTCAAACGCTTCACCTGCCGCATCATCCACGCTTTCGCCCAGAATGTGGTATTCGCCAATGCGCGGCACATCCACCAGCATGGTATGCCCACCCGACACCAGCAACGCCACAAACGGCAATTCCGGCGGATTTTCTTCCAACATTGGCGCGAGCAAATGCCCCTCCATGTGATGCACCCCGACAGCAGGAACATTCAAGCCCCATGCCATCGACCGCGCAATCGCAGCCCCCGTCAGCAATGCGCCGATCAGCCCCGGCCCTGCGGTGTAGGCAATGCCGTCAATATCCGCCATCGTCATATCAGCATCCAGCAACGCCTCGCGCAGCAATGGCAACACACGGCGAATGTGATCCCGCGATGCCAATTCCGGTACTACGCCACCGTATTCGGCGTGCATCGCAATCTGGCTGAACAAGCGATGCGCCAACAAGCCTTTATCGGTGTCGTACAACGCCACGCCGGTTTCATCACAAGAGCTTTCAATTCCAAGTACGCGCATGAGGGTCTTCTGGGGTTAAACAAGATGCAGAGAAGTATATATGCTAAAGTTGCGTGATGACAAAACAAGGTATAGAAAACATGCGATTCTTCTGGATGCCCTTGCTGGCACTCGTGCTGCTGGCGCAAACTCCCACCGTGTGGGCGAAAGATCGACTGATTTTATTGGCTGGACAGTCCAATATGATGGGGCGCGGCAAAGTACATGAATTACCTGCTACCTACAAAACCACCCCCGCCAATGTGAAATACTTCTACCAAGGGCGCGAACACCCGCTGGCAAAATTTGCTTGGTTTGGTCCTGAAGTCAGCTTTGCGCACGATGTCGCCCGTGCTTTCCCCAACGATACTATTATTCTCGTCAAGCAAGCCGCATCCGGCAGCCTGATTCAGCAATGGCAACCAGAGCAAGCGCTCTATAAAGGCTTATTACGCCAAGTGGGTTTTGCCACCCCCAAAGACACGACCTTGCAGGCAGACGCGATTCTGTGGATGCAGGGGGAAAGCGATGCGCAAGAACCCATCAGTGTTGCCCAGCAATACGGCAAACGCTTGGCAACGCTGGTGACGCAATTGCGTGAAGATTTGGCTGCTCCCAACAGTTTATTCATTTACGGGCAGGTCAATCTGGATCACGAGCAACATGCCGAATCCATTGCAGCGGTACGTAGCCAGCAGCAAGCCGCCCAGCAGCAATTGCCAGGGGCTTTGATGGTATCCACCGACGGTTTGGGTAAGCAGAGTGATGGCATCCACTACGATGCGGCGGGGCAAGTGGAATTAGGCAAACGCTTTGCAAAAGCCTACATTGAGCAGATGAAATAGCGCACGAAATAATGGTATTCACGCGCATTTTCACCTAGGATTGTGCGCCACAACAAAAACAGTCGCCGCCCGCAGTACCGTAACCACCAAGGGAGTTGAGCCATGACCATTATTAAGCAAGATGACGTAATCGCCAGTGTCGAGGATGCGTTGCAATTCATTTCGTATTACCACCCCGTCGATTTCATCGAAGCCATGCATAAGGCGTGGGAACGTGAAGAATCCCCCGCAGCGAAGGATTCCATCGCGCAAATCCTTGTCAATTCGCGCATGTGTGCCGAAGGGCATCGCCCGATTTGCCAAGATACGGGCATTGTCACGGTCTTCGTCAAAGTCGGCATGAATGTGCAGTGGGAAGGCGAGATGAGCCTTTCCGAGATGATCAACGAAGGTGTGCGTCGTGCGTACCTGAACCCGGATAACGTATTGCGTGCGTCCATCCTCGCCGACCCAGCGGGGGCGCGGAAAAACACCAAGGACAATACGCCAGCGGTCATCCATTACGAAATCGTCCCCGGCGACAAAGTGGTGTTTGATGTGGCCGCAAAAGGCGGCGGTTCGGAAAACAAAGCCAAAATGGTCATGCTTAACCCTTCCGATAGCATTGTGGATTGGGTGCTGAAAACCGTGCCAACGATGGGAGCAGGCTGGTGTCCACCGGGAATGCTCGGCATTGGCATTGGTGGCACGGCGGAAAAAGCCGCTGTATTGGCGAAAGAAGTGCTGATGGAACCCATCGACATTCAAGAGTTGCAAGCGCGTGGCGCACAAAACCGCGTCGAAGAATTGCGGTTGGAACTTTACGAAAAGGTCAACAACCTCGGCTTAGGTGCACAAGGTTTAGGCGGTTTGACCACGGTGCTGGATGTCAAAATCAAAGACTACCCAACCCATGCCGCATCCTTGCCCGTATGCATGATCCCCAACTGTGCGGCGACGCGCCACACCCATTTTGTGCTGGACGGTTCCGGCGCGTCGTTGCAAACCCCTCCAGACTTATCCAACTGGCCGCAAATCTCACTGGAAGGCGGCGCGTCAGCCACCCGCGTTAACCTCGACACCATTACCCCCGAACAAGTACGTAACCTGAAACCGGGCGAAACCGTATTACTGTCGGGCAAAATGCTAACCGGACGTGACGCGGCACATAAACGCATGATCGACATGCTCAACAAAGGTGAGCCATTGCCGGTTGATTTGAAAGGGCGTTTCATTTACTACGTTGGCCCGGTTGACCCGGTGCGTGATGAAGTTGTCGGCCCTGCTGGCCCTACTACGTCGACCCGTATGGATAAATTCACCCGCCAAATCTTGCAACAAACCGGCTTGCTGGGCATGATCGGCAAATCCGAACGTGGCCCGATTGCGATTGAGGCGATCAAGGAATTCGGGGCTGTTTACTTGATGGCAGTCGGTGGGGCAGCGTATTTGGTATCCAAAGCGATTACGGGCGCGAAAGTGTTAGCGTTCCCCGAACTCGGCATGGAAGCCATTTACGAATTCGAGGTCAAGGATATGCCGGTCACGGTTGCGGTGGATAGCAACGGTGAGTCCGTGCATACCACTGGGCCTGCGAAGTGGAAGCAGATTATTGATGCGCGAGTCCGTAGAATCCTGCCGCAACAAGGTGATGCCTAGTCAGCGGCAACTAAATACGGGTCGTCGGCTTTGTGTTCCAGCGCAAAGTAGCACTCCGCTATACTGCTCCAAACAAGTAGGAGTGGAACATGATTAACTGGTTACAAAGCCAACTGCACCGCCCAGAAAACGGTTGGGATCCGGTAGACCCTGCGTGGGCAGATTATTACGCAGAGTATGAGTGGAAAAATATTAATCACGACTTGCTCGATAGACTTGAGGCGCATCTTGGTGGGCTACAAGGCAAGCGTGTCCTAGACATTGGCGCAGGTCCTGGGCAATACGCCATCAGTTTTGCGCAGCGCGGCGCACAAGTGGTGTGGTATGACATTTCGCGCCGTTATCAAGACATTGCTCAACAACAGGCGGCACAACGTGGCGTGCAACTGGAATGGTACTTAGGTTATCTGGAAGATGCCGAGCAACAC
>JBEUIR010000179.1:0-5139 GCA_040415395.1 Candidatus Thiothrix namsaraevi | reverse complement strand
TTAGGCTAAACAGGAAAACCGCGCATGAAACCACGTCAACCCAAAATCGGCGGCTGCCGCGTTGGAGCAGTGCCTCCCGATGCCAAACACCGTCGTATTGGGCGATCTGGTAACAAACCGCTGCCGCCCAAAGTCGACTTGCGCCCTCACCTCACCGATGTTGAGGAGCAAGTCGGCTTTAGCTGCGTCGCCAATGCCTGCGCCGGAGCTTATGAATACCTCGCCAAACGCCACTTGGGGGAAGCCGGTGATGTCAGTCGCTTGTTCATTTACTTCAACGCCCGCCGGGAATGCGGCGATGAAGACCAAGACGACGGCACTACCATGCAAGCGGCGATTGACGGTCTGAAAAAATACGGTGCGTGCCACGAAAACTTGTGGCCTAACGACGAAACTTACATCACGGAAGAACCCGCCAGCGAAGCCTACGAACACGCCGCCCACTTCAAAATTGCCGAGGCGGAATACGTAGAAACCGATCTGGATTTGTACCGCCACACCCTCGCTGAAGGCTACCCGATTGCCTTTTGCCTGAACACGTTTTCCTCTTTCGACGATGCCACTGATAATCGCGGGCGCGTCCCCGTCCCGAAAAAAACCGAACAAGTGCGTGAAGAACACGGCTGGCACGCCATGTTATGCGTCGGTTATTTAGACAAAGACAAAATGTTCATCGTGCGTAACTCGTGGGGGCAAGAATGGGGCGACAGCGGCTATTGCTACATCCCCTACAACTACGTGATCCACGACGAGTTAAACGGGCATGACACTTGGGTGGTCAAAGCCATTGAGGATTTGGATTTCAGCGCGGAACTCGAATCCGAAGATGACAGCTCGTATTTTGCCGCCGAAGGCTCGATCCAACTGTTTGATTTCTATGTCGCTACCGAATCCGTCGAAGAATTCGCAACCGCCTTGGAAGCACTGTGCGAACAACACGAAAACGAAGATTCCTTCTACTTTGACTACGAAGAAAGCGAAGAAGACGGCATCACTTACGCAATTATTAGCAACTTTGACCTCTCGCTTGACGACCCTGACACCTTCCTCGAAGCACTCGACGCACTCTGCAACGAATGGGCAGATGACGAAAACTACGACTTCAGCGTTGAAGGCTACGACGATTCCGAAGAAGACACGGAAGAAACAGACGAAACCGCTGCTTTAACCTTAACCGGTTTCTATATTTACACCGATGACAGCGAGAAAGTCGTCGAGAAAATCGACAAGCTGTGTTCCAAACACACGACTGACGACGCTTACAACTACGAATGGGAAGAAAGCGAAGACGAAAACGGCACGTATGTCGATTTTTCCAGCTTTGAAATCACTCCCGATGACGAAGAAGCGTTCCTAGCAGCACTGGAAGCCTTGTGCGAAAAAATCTCCAACGACAACGGCTACAGTTGGGATTAAACGGCGGTAGTCACTAATGCGTGCGCTTATAACTAGTGGAAACCCTAAGCACCTCCCGTTAGTTCTTATGAGTAATGTCATGATTTTTCTAGGCTTAATCACTTATGCTTTACGGGAGATTAAGCATCAAGCAATACACCACTACAGGAGGTCGCCCCCATGATTTCATACATGGAGCTCAATGAGCAAAACCACAAAATTACTGAACTGTCCAATGTGTTAAGTTACCTGATTAACGAACGTTCCATGTGTGATACCGAAGTATCCTGTGAATTGTTTTTCCGTTACGTCGAACTGGTAAAAGAGCATCTGGAAACCGAAGAGCGTGAGTTATACCAGTTGTTATTGATGGACAGTGACAACGATGCCCGCAATACCGGGCGCAAATTCCTCTCCGGTTCGGGCGAAATCAAGCGGGTCTTCGGGCAATATTTGAAACGCTGGTGCAAGGGCAAAGAACTCAGGATTCGCGATCATGAAGCATTTATCCGCGATACCCGCGAGATTTTTGCGTTGGTGATTCGCCGCATTGACGACGAAATCGTGCATTTATACCCGACGTTATTGCACAACGGGTATTTGCCGATGAAGGCGCAAGCGGCTTAATGATCGGTGTCGGTGAGGGGGCTTGCCCCTCACTCGGTAGTCCACTTGAATGACAACGTGCCAATCACCAGAAACAGCGCTGCCATTGCTACCAATACCAGCAATTGCACGCTAATATCCGCCAAGCCCGCCCCATCCAGCATAATCGCCCGCGCCGCACTGAGGATGTGGGTCAACGGTGACAATTGACTCACCCATTGCATGACTGGGTTAGTGCCTTCCATCGAAAACCATACCCCCGACAACACCATCATCGGCCATGTCAACACGTTGAGTAAACCGCCCGCTAATTCCTCGCTGCTCACCCGTGCCGCAACCACCAAGCTCAGTGCAATCAGGGTAAACGCACCCAATACCAGCACCAACAACAGGTTCCAATAACTGCCCTCCATGGTGAAATCCATGAACAAGTTAGTGCCAGTAAACACAATCGTGGTCACGAAGACGACCAGCGCCAAACGTGAAGCAATTTGCGCCAATAGAAATTCGGTAGCACTCAATGGCGTGGCATTCAAGCGTTTCAAATAACCGCTTTTGCGGTAGCGCACGATCACAAAGCCCACGCCAAACAAGCAACTGAACATCAGGTTCATCCCCAAAATACCAGGAACCACCCAATCGACGTAGCGGATTTCTGCGCCCTGCACACTCTGTGGCTGCAATGGCGTACCGCCGCTGTGTTGCAACAGCTTTTCCAGAAAGTAACCGTTCTGCGAGTCGCTATTGATCCAATACCGCGCAGGTTCTGCCCGCAGATCCAGCAGCATATCGACTTGATGCCGCCCGACTTTGCGCACGGTTGCCTCTACTGCATCGGGCGCAACTTCATAAAACTCAACGTGTTCGGTATCGCGAAACGGATGCTCGGCACTTTGAGCGACCACCGCGACTTTGAACAGCGGCTGCCCATCCCCCGAAAACACAAACGCCAAGCCAAACACCAACGCCATTGGCAAAATGAAATTCCAGCCAAGGGTGGAACGATCGCGCAAAAATTCCAGAGAACGGGCGTAAAACGTGGCCCAAATACGCTTGATCATGCGCGTAACTCCTTGCCGGTAAGCGCCAGAAACAGGTCTTCCAAGGTGCGGGGGCGCACTTGTAAACCCGCCAAAGATGCGCCGTGCTGGATCAGCAATCCCAAAGTGGCGTTCACGTCTTGGGTAATGATTTCCACCGTGCCGGTCACTTTGTCCAAATAACGGTGCGGAATGATTTTCGCCGCTTCTGGAAAATCGCGTTCGGGCAATTCGATAATCACGTCTTGGAAATGCGTTGCCAGCAAGGTATCGGGCGAACCGTGGGCAATGATTTTGCCGTGATCCATGATCACGATTTCGTCACACAGGTTGTACGCCTCTTCCATGTAATGCGTGGTCAGCAACACCGTTTTGTGACGGGCTTTGATATTATTGACCAGTTCCCAGAAGTTGAGGCGGGCTTGCGGGTCGAGTCCGGTAGTGGGTTCGTCGAGGAATACCACGTCGGGGTCATTCACCAGCGCTAATGCCAGCAACATGCGTTGGCGTTGCCCGCCGGAAAGTTTGCTGGCATCGCGGTCAAGGTAATCTTCCAAGCGACAAATCGCCACCAATTCGTCCAGCGGCAAGCTGTGCGGGTATAAGCTGCTAAAAAAATTGAGGTTCTCACGCACGGTGAGGAAATCTTGCAAGGCAGTGGATTGAAATTGAATCCCCGCTTCTTGGCGAAAGCGTGCGCCTTGTAACTCGCCTTTGTAACGAATTTCGCCAGAGGTAGGCTTGATGATGCCTTCCAGCATTTCGATGGTGGTGGTTTTACCCGCCCCATTTGGCCCTAGCAAGCCAAAGCAAATGCCGGGGCGCACTGCAAAGTCGATGCCATTCACGGCATTTACGCCGGGGTAGTGTTTGTGCAGATTGCGCACTTCCAGAATCGCTTGCGTCATTTGCTTGATAACTCCAGTTTCCATAACAAGCCCATGCCGACTACCATAAAGGCGGCTGCCATTAACAAACCGCCTTGATAGCTGCCGGTCGCTTCGGCAATGTAGCCGGTAATCGCGGGGGCGACGATTTGCGCCAGGCCGTAACTCAAGGTCAAACGCGCCATTGCTTTAGCAGGATTGGCGGGGTAATAACGCCCGATGACCGTCAAGGTCAGGCTGACAATGCCGATAAAGGTTGCACCATACAGCGCGGCGCTCAATACCGCCAATAAAGGATGCTGGGATAAGGCAGGCAATACAATCGACACAATTTGCCCCGCAAAAGCCAATTGCAAGGCTCGCATGTCGCCGACCCGCCGCGCCACCCGATCCCACACAAAACAGGCAGGTGTTGCGGCAAGCCCCACCAAGACCCATGTCCAGTTACCCCAGCCCGCTAATGCCGGAATTTTTTCTACCATCGCCACGGTGAAAGTGGCACTGACCACAAAGCCCACGCCCGCGCAAAAATACATCGCTACCATCAGTAGTAACCAACGGCGTGACGGTGGTGTTTGGGTGTGGGTGGCTTGCGCCGTTGTTGGAAGCGGTTCGGGCAACCATAACCAAGCGGGAATAAACAGCAGCGCCGCCAGCAGACTAAGCGTCCACCATTGCTGCGCCCAATCCAGCGCCAAGGCACTCATGGCAACCGCCACTAACCCGGACACCAGAATACCACCGCCCAAGCCGCCGAAATGAATGCCAAGTTCGGGGCGATGCCCGTTGCGTATTAGCCAGCTTAGCATTAAGCCTGACCCGATCAGCATTCCAGCGGCACTGCTTAAACCTGCGGTATAACGAAAAATCGACCACAGCACCATGTCTTGCGTCAGTGCCATGCCTGCAATGCTCAACACGCCGATGATTAAGCCTGCGCGGTAGAGGCGGTATTTGGTGTGTAAGCTGCTAATGGAGGCGGCGAGTAATGCGCCACTCATGTAGCCCATGTAATTGAAGGTGGCAAGCCAGCCGCCTGCGACTTCGGTGAGCCAAGTTTCTGCCCGCATGACCGGCAGCATCGGGGTGTAGGCAAATCGCGCTAAGCCCACGGTGAGGATCAGGCTGCAAATGCCTGCCAGCAATACTTTTCTTGTGTCTGTCGAACGCAGCATACCCGCACCTGATCATTGTGATTGGCCAGCGCGGAT
>JBEUIR010000178.1:3208-5146 GCA_040415395.1 Candidatus Thiothrix namsaraevi | reverse complement strand
ATGAAAATACAACAACTCAAATGGTCAGGTTGGACGCGCAGCATTAGCATTGGTCTGACGACACTGGCTTTAGCCGTGACGGTCAGTTTGCCTACCGTAGCGTTAGCTAAAGAGAAAGCGCCTAGCGCTAAGGTCTCGAAACAAAAGTCCGCTAAAGCAGCCAGTCACAAAGCGGTGAAAGCCAAGGCGAAGCTAAAAGCCAGAACCAAGGTAAGCAAGCCTGCTAAAAAACGCTTACTGAGCAAAAAAAATCAACAGTCAAGCCAGGTTGTGTGGAATAACGCCCACGAATCCAAGCAGGCGTATTACATTATGCCTGAGTCGTTAGGTGGCAAGGTTGCAACCCCGCAAGCGCAGCCCGATTATCTTCAGGTAAGTGCTCACCAACACACTGCCAACACGTCCCCTCCCGCCCGCACGACCAATGCGCCAGCCAAATCTCACCAAGTCGGTACTGCCTCTTTCTACAGTGATGAGTTTCATGGGAGTAAAACTGCCAGTGGTGAGCGTTTTGATCAGAATGATTTGACCTGTGCCCACGGCAGTTTACCGTTTGGTTGCCGTATTCGTGTCACGAATTTGCGCAACAATAAAGCGGTAGAGGTTAAAGTCAACGATAGAGGTAGTTTCCACAAACACGGGCGTGTGCTTGACTTATCCAAGGCCGCAGCGAAAGAAATTGGCATGGTGGGTACGGGAACTGCAAAAGTCAAAGTCGAGGTGTTGGAATAAACCATTACATGGCTGTTAAATTAATGTCTTTTCGCGATGTGACTGATGAGGAGGCAGAGGAAATCCGTGCCTTGCTGCACACCCATCGGTTTGAATACTACGAAACCCCAAGCGGCAACTGGGGCATTTCAGCACCGATACTCTGGCTATACGAGAGTGATGATTTGCCAGCAGCTCAACAGCTATTAGCCAAATATCAACAAGAACGCAGCCAACGCATTCAGGCGGAATACGAGTTGCGTCAACAACGTGGCGAGCAACGTCAGTTCTTGGATGAAATCCGCGAATACCCATTACGGGTTGTTGCCCTATTGTCCCTCGCCGCCCTGGTCGCTTATTTTTCCATTGCGCCATTTCTTGAGATGAGCCTGTGACCCCTATGACGTATACCAGTGCCAAACCGCTCGTCCTCGTGGACGGTTCATCCTACTTGTTCCGCGCTTTCCACGCGCTCCCCCCGCTGACCAATGCACACGGCGAACCTACCGGCGCAATGCACGGTGTGTTGAATATGCTGGATAAATTGCGCAAGGATTACGCCCCCGAACACATGGCAGTGATTTTCGACGCACCCGGCAAAACTTTCCGCGATGACCTTTACCCGCAATACAAAGCTAACCGCCCGCCGATGCCGGACGATTTGCGCTGCCAGATTGAACCGTTGCTGACGATTATCCGGGCGCAAGGCTATCCGCTGCTGATTATTCCTGACGTGGAAGCCGATGACGTCATCGGCACCTTAGCGGCACAATACGACGGCAAGGTGATTATTTCCACTGGCGACAAAGACATGGCGCAATTGGTGGATGAGCGCGTTCACCTGATTAATACCATGAGCGGGCATTACGCCGACCCCGCTGGTGTGGTGGAAAAATTCGGGGTCGCACCGGAACGCATCCGCGATTACCTCGCGCTGATTGGCGACACGGTGGATAATGTCCCCGGTGTCAGCAAAGTCGGCCCCAAAACAGCGGTAAAATGGTTGGAGGAATACGGTTCTCTGGAAAACATTATGGCACGAGCCGCCGAATTCAAAGGCAAAATCGGCGAAAACCTGCGCGAAGCCTTAGCGCATTTACCGCTGTCTTTCGAGCTGGTCACGATTAAATGCGATGTGGAACTGGATTTGCAGCCGGAAACGCTGGCGTTTGCTCCGCCGGACGTGGAAACCTTGCGGGGGTTGTATGAGCGGTATGGGTTTCGGAC
>JBEUIR010000178.1:0-3108 GCA_040415395.1 Candidatus Thiothrix namsaraevi | reverse complement strand
ATCCTCACCCAACCCGACCTAAACGCTTGGCTAACCCGCCTGCAAGCTGCCGCCGAATTCGCCTTCGACACCGAAACCACCAGCCTCGACTACATGGAAGCGCAAATCGTTGGCGTGTCTTTCGCCATCACAGCGGGCGAAGCCGCTTACCTGCCCTTGGCGCACGATTACCTCGGCGCACCGCCACAACTCAACCGCGAAGCCGTGTTGGCGCAACTCAAGCCCTTGCTGGAAGACCCCGCTATCCGCAAAATCGGGCAAAACCTCAAATACGATCGCAGCGTCTTGCTGAATCACGGGATTACCTTGCGTGGTATTGCGCACGACACCATGCTGCAATCGTATGTGCTGGATTCGACCGCCAGCCGCCACGATTTCGACACGCTGTGTGCCAAACACCTCAACCATACCACCATCAGCTTTGCGGACATTGCCGGGAAGGGCAAAAATCAACTGACGTTCAACCAAGTCGCGTTGGAACAAGCCACCCCGTATGCGGCGGAAGATGCCGATTACACCCTGCGCCTGCATCAGCATTTTTGGGCGCAACTGCAAGCCCTCGATGGGCAACGCAAGCTCTACGAAAGCGTGGAAGTGCCGCTGGTGAGTGTGCTATCGACGATTGAGCGCAATGGGGTGAAAGTCGATGCGGCGATGTTGGCGCGTCACAGCCAAGAACTGGAAACGCGGATGCATTCCGTGATGTTGGAGGCTTACGCAGCAGCGGGGCAGGAATTTAACCTTGCCTCACCCAAGCAATTGGGGGAAATCCTTTACACCAAACTCGGTTTGACCGCGCCGCGCAAAACCCCCAAAGGTCAGCCGTCTACCGCCGAAGATGTCTTGGAAGAACTCGCGGATAGGGGGCATGAATTGCCCAAGCTGATTTTGGTGCATCGCGGGTTGGCGAAACTTAAATCCACCTACACCGACAAATTGCCGCAGCAAATTAACCCGCGTACTGGGCGGGTGCATACCTCTTACCATCAGGCGGTGGCTTCGACGGGGCGGTTGTCGTCGTCAGACCCGAATTTGCAGAATATCCCGATCCGCAATGAAGAAGGGCGGCGCATTCGCCAAGCGTTTATCGCGGAAAGCGGCTGTCAATTGCTGGCGGCGGATTATTCCCAGATCGAATTACGCATTATGGCGCATTTGTCGCGTGATGCCGGTTTGCTGAAGGCGTTTGCGCAAGGGCTGGATGTGCATCGCGCCACGGCTGCGGAAGTCTTCGGCACACCGTTGGCGGAAGTGACTACGGAACAACGTCGGGCGGCGAAGGCGATTAACTTCGGGCTGATTTACGGGATGTCGGCATTTGGCTTGGCAAAACAGTTGGGCGTGGATCGGCGTGATGCGCAAGATTACGTCAATCTGTATTTCGCCCGTTACCCCGGCGTGAAACAGTATATGGATGACACCCGCGAACAGGCTCGCGCCCAAGGTTATGTGGAAACGCTGTTCGGGCGGCGTTTGTTCCTGCCGGATATTCATTCAAAAAATGCCGCTACCCGCCAGTATGCCGAACGTACTGCGATTAATGCACCGATGCAAGGCACGGCGGCGGATATTATTAAGAAGGCAATGTTGGCAGTGGATGCGTGGCTGCAAAACAGCGGTTTGCGCACCAAAATGATTATGCAAGTGCACGATGAACTGGTGTTTGAAGTGCCGGAAAACGAGATGGCAACGGTGCGCGAACAGGTGGTTGCGCTGATGACGAATGCGGCGACGTTGGCAGTGCCGTTATTAGTGGAAAGTGGGGTGGGGAATAATTGGGATGAGGCGCATTAAGTGCGCATCCCGCCGATGAATCAAGAGAGAATGTTATGTTTAAAGCGCTAATACTGACTCAGGTGGAAGGCAAAACCCACGCGGAAGTGCGTCATCTTAACGTGAGCGACTTGCCGGAAGGCGAGGTGTTGGTAGATGTCGCTTATTCCTCGCTCAATTACAAAGACGGCTTGGCAGTGACGGGAACGGGCAAAATTATTCGCTCGTTCCCGATGATTCCCGGCATTGATTTCGCGGGGACAGTGGCTGAATCCGCCGATGCGCGTTTCAAAGCGGGTGATCCGGTTATCCTCACGGGTTGGGGTGTGGGTGAGCGGCATTGGGGCGGTTTTGCGCAGAAAGCGCGGGTGAAAGCGGATTGGTTAGTGCCAATGCCTGCGGGTTTGGATGCGAAACAAGCGATGATTATTGGCACGGCAGGTTTCACCGCGATGCTGTGTGTAATGGCGCTGGAAGAGGCGGGCGTGACGCCTGCTTCCGGCAAAGTAGTGGTGACGGGGGCGGCGGGGGGCGTGGGCAGCGTGTCGGTATTGCTGTTGGCGCAACTCGGCTATCACGTGGTGGCGGTGTCGGGTCGCCCTGAGACGCAGGATTTCCTCTCTGCGTTGGGCGCAAAAGAATTCATAACCCGCGAAGAAATGAGTCGCCCGGCACACCCACTGGAAAGCCAGAATTGGGCGGGAGCGGTAGATGTGGTCGGCGGTAGCACATTGGCGCGGGTACTGGCAGAAATGCAGTACGGCGGCACGGTGGCGGCGTGTGGTTTGGCGGGTGGTTTCGAGCTGAATACCACAGTGATGCCGTTCATTTTGCGCAATGTGAGTTTGCGCGGGGTGGATTCGGTGAGTTGCCCGCAAGAACGGCGCGTGAAGGTGTGGGAACGCCTTGCAGCGGCGATGCCACCGAGTGCGTATGCCGAGCTGGGGTGCGCGATTGCCTTGGAGGAAGTGCCGCAAGCTGCCAAGGATATTTTGGCGGGGCGGATTCAGGGGCGGTTGTTGGTGAATTTAAATTTGTAAGCGTGTGGTTTCGATTTGTTCTGAGGGTAAAGATCATTCTGTTGCGTTTATTGCGTTTGTGCTAGGCTTCCAACTTAACTGGAGGAATAAGTGATGATGGGCAATTTAGTTAGACTTCCGACGCAGGAAGATGCACAACAGGCAAAAACGACCAGCAGGGTATTGGCAAAATACGCTGACAAAGATCGGCTGCAATTAAAAATTTGTGATGTGGGTCAGGATAAAACGGAAGATTTGATTGTGCCGGGTTACGCACTGCATCTTTTGCTAAACATTCTGGCGGAAAAGTCGGATC
>JBEUIR010000177.1:0-5182 GCA_040415395.1 Candidatus Thiothrix namsaraevi | reverse complement strand
CATAATATACCTATGTCGTCCTCGACTGCAAAATTAAAGGTAATTCCAAAAAATCCCCGACCGCAGCCGGGGAGACGTGCTAGGAGGAGGAAGCACTAATGAAACTATCGCGTGTGGTAATACGCTGCCAACTGCCGGATTTCCTCATCGGTCAATTTACCGGCGAATTGCGCCATCGCCTTATTGACATCATTATCACGCGCACCGTTTTTATACAGGGTCATGGTGCGAATAAACGCTTTTTCAGACTGCCCCGCCAGTGCTGGAGCGGCTTCTTTACCACCCTGCCCCTTCACCCCGTGGCACGACGCACACGGTGTCAGCAAGCGCGTTGGGTCGCCCTTACGCACCAGCCGTTCCGCATCCGCGTGCGCCGGGGCTTTCACCGTGGCTTCGTGTGCAGGCAAACTCGCGTAATACGCCGCCACATCCGCCATATCCTGCTGGCTCATCGGCTCGACTGCCACCGCCATCAGCTTGCTGCGCTCGTCTTCGCTACGCAAACCCGACTGGTAATCCAGCAGCATTTTGTAGGTGTAATCGGTTTTTTGCCCGGCAACGTGTGGCCAATTGCTGGTCGGGGCAACGCCGTTTTCACCGTGGCACGACGCGCACATCAGTTGCGAATTGAGGTCTTTACCACGGGCAATGTCACCCGCTGGCATATCCGCCAACGCCACGCGCAAGGTTGAGGGCTTCCATTTAACCGCATCCACCGCTTCATGCGCGGCATCGTTTGCCCACACCCAACCGGACACCAACAGCGTCGCGGCTACGCCAATCAAAGAAAGTTGGAACGTTTTCATGCAAAACAGTCCTCCGTGAAGGATTTCATCCAAGCCTGCTGATAGACCGCGCCCATGCGAATTTGCGCAGGGGTCGCATCCAAACGCAAATAGCGATTGAATTTGCCCACACGCTGAATCTTGTTGTCGGCTTCCGCTAACTCAAACACATCGGCGACATACAAGCCGTAATCCGAACCCGCCAGCGCGTAACAGGTGTTTTCCCAACTGGGTGTCGGGGCTTCGCGCCCGGCGAGGATTTCCACCAACGCCCGCGCCAACGATTTGGCTTGCGTATTCGCGGAAAAGCCTGATTTGGGCATCGCGTCAGCATGGCAAGCATCCCCAATCACATGCACATGCGGGTGTAAGGTCGATTCAAAGGTCTTGCGCTGATTCGGACACCAACCTTTGTCATCGGTTAGCCCCATTGCGCTGGCAATCTTTCCGGCACGCATCGCAGGCACGATATTAATCACATCCGCCTTAATCTTGCCGCCCTCGGTGGTGACGGTCATGGTTTCCGCATCCACTGACACGGGTGTACCGCCGTCTTTGGCAGGAATCCATTCCAGAATTCCCGGCTGGCTATGCTGCTGGATTTCAACGCTATCCGGTATCCCTTCCAGAAACTCCTTAGGCATCGGAAAACCGTATAAACGGTTCCAGCCCAGCATCATGGTCTGGTCGGTGACAAACTTATCTTTCGGATCAGCAATGATGACCTTGGCGGTCGGGTTGTGTTTTTGCAGCCATTCCGCCACCAGTGCGGGGCGTTCATACGGCCCCGGCGGGCAACGGTAAGGGTTAGGCGGCGCAACCATCAAAAATGTCCCGCCTTTGGGCAACGCTTTAAGCTGATCGGCGAGCAATTGGGTTTGCGTCCCCGGAATCCAACCCGATGGGATTTTGCTCTCAGCCAGCGCTTGGGAATAACCTGCCAACTTGTCGTACAACAACTCAATCCCCGGTGACACCACCAGCTTGTCGTAGCTGACTTTACGCCCACCTTTCAAGCTGACATTGCGCTTATCAGGGTCAAAACCGGTTACTTCGTCAATGATCACATTCACGCCGTATTTGGACTGAAGCGCGTCGTAAGTGACGTGCAAATCCTCCATGCCAATATGCCCCGTCAGTACTTCGGTCGAACCGTAAGGGCGAATATAGATCGGGTTCTTTTCGATCAGTGTGACCTTGATCGCTGGGTCAAACAAGCGTAGGTATTTAGCCGTGGTTGCCCCGCCAACCCCGCCGCCAATAATGACCACATGCGCTTGCGCCCCCGCAAATGCGCTACGGATAGGAAATGCGCCCGCCAGCGCGGTTGCGCCAAGCAACCCCAAAAATTCACGTCGATTCAAACTCATGGGGAAACCTCCATAAAATAACGTGCCATGTCGCGAATTTGTTCATCGCTCAAGCCATTGGCAACCGTGCCCATCAGGGTCGATTGGCGTGCGCCATCGCGGAAATCCAGCATGGTTTTGACAAATTCCTGCTCCGGCATTCCTGCCAGCGGCATGAACGCTTCGTTTTCCAACGTGCCGTTCGTGCCGTGACATCCGGCACAGGTATGGGCGAGAATTTCGCCCGCTTTAGCGGCATGAGCAGGTGCAACTGGCTTGCTGTCCGTGTTGCTGGTCGGTTGCAGATTCGCCATTTCTTCCTGAATCAATTCGCGGATCATTTCGCGCAATTCGTCTTTGGAAACGCTTTCGGCAGCAGGTGTTGTGGCTTCAACCGCTTTCGCGACTTTTTCAACCGCTTGTTTCTCGTCTGCCTGTACCGCACCAATGCAGGACACCAGCAACAGCGGCAATAGGATTGTTTTCAGTTTCATCATTGCCCCCTTAGCGCAGCCACACCCACAACCCCAGCACGAAGAAATGGATAATCCACAACGTGATGAGGAGGATGGAAAGATTACCCAAACGTGTCACCGCAGGCGAAGGCGTATACACCCCGTCAGTTTGCCCCGCTTGCCAAGCCACGGTGAGGAAATAGCTCAACACCAAGCCACCAATAATCACAAACGTGCCGAAGAACAACAGCGTGCTGTACCAGTCCATATTCACCGGATAATCGAGCGCGTTGTAGCCAAAATCACCGAACAAGATATTCCAGCGCAACACTTCCCGCGCAATCGCCACCACAATCCCCGTGATGGCTGCCAGCCCAAACAGACCGTAACCAAACAACGGCGCATTCACGCGATTGCCGATGAGTTTTGGCATGACAGCGGTGAGGGAGATAAGCACCGCTGCCAGCAAAACCCAAGGTGAGAAACCGAAAGCGGCTTGACTGTCTGGCAATGTCGCCATCCAGCCAATGCCGAAGGCCAGTGCGACGATGCCACCGGCGAGACTCAAGACCGTTGCCAGCCCTTTCAACCATTGCAGATAACCGTTATCCACATCGGTACGGTGGCTAATATAATGCCGGTAGGCAAACAACCAACCACCGATTACCAGCACCGACAGGCTGATAAAAAACGCGAAACGCCACAAGTTGTAATCATGTAACTTGCGCCCTGACGCATCAATTTCACCATTCGGCGCATACCACTGCATCCACTGATCCGGCGACAACATCTGATAAGTGAGGACGTGCATAATGAAACCGACCACCAGCATCAACGCCAGTGACAGGATCATCGAGCCGGGGCAAATGGTTTTCTGCGTTCCCAAATGGTGGTTTTTCGCGTAGAAAAAATACATCAGCAAATAAGCGATTGTCAGGATCACAATAAACCCAATCACCCACCACGCCGACAGCACGTTCGAGGTGTACCAAAACGGGTCATAAATCACCTGCACAAACAGCAAAGGCGCAACCCCCAACACCACCGCGACCGACACGGCAATTTTCGCCACACCCAACATCGCCTGTGCCAACTGGCGTTGATAAGCCGCTTTCGACAACGCGCCCCAAATCACCAGACCGGACGCGCCCAACATCACCTGCACCGCGAGGATGTGCAACGCAAACGTCAACACCCCCAAAATCAGGAACAACACCGGGTGCGAAGGCACACCCGCCACATCGCGCAAGGCGTATAACATTTCAGCATTCATGGTTTATTTCTCCCCTGCTTGTGCCAATGGCTTGCGGGTCGCGGCATAATTTTCTGCCACGGACTCATCGGTTAACGCGCCGATATAAACCGCCAAGGCTTCGGCTTCCTCATCGGTTAGCGGAATTTTCGGCATGTACAAGGTATTGCCCGTCGCCAATGCGCCCAGCAAATAATCTTTGATCTCGCCCACATCGGTATTACCCCCGAAATACTTCGCCAGCGGACGCATCCCCGTATCGGTCAAGGAATGGCAGTTAGAACACGCCGTCATTGCCAGCGCATGACCCACTGCCCGCGCATTATCCGGCGTGACGGTACGCAAATTTTCCGGCAAAAACACATGGCTTTGCAGAAACCCTTTTTCCTCCAGCAACGGAATTTCCGATTTAATTCCCAGCCCCGGCACATCCCGCGCAATAACCTGATTGGAATACACGTATTGCCCCGCCACGAAAGGCTTGCGGATGGATTCACGCGCCACTTCCTCAGGCCACAAGCCGAACACCAGAATCGCCACCGTCATCACGCTCGCAATCGCGGGCACAATCAAACGCGGCATCACCAAGGTAAACAGGAAATACGCCAAAATACCGCTCAACACCATCATCAGCGCAGGCTGGAAATAATCCGGCAAACGGTTTTCCAACACGATATGCGCCTGTTCCGGCAGGGTATGCAAATACCACTGGAACAGCAGCGAACCCGCCAAGGTGGAAACAATACCGAGGACAGCAAGGCGGCGCAGCATGGCTTTCTTGAACGCCAATTCCTTAATACCCGACGCGACAATGCCGCCAACCACTGCCGTCATGGTGAACATAAACGCGGTACGCATCGCCAATTGCGCAAAGGTATTCGCGCCGTAGAAACCGTTGAGGTAGCCGCCTTCGGTGAACCAGACCTCTTTGCCCGGCCACATCATGAACGACAAAATCCCGATAATAATCAGCATGGTGGTGTAAGAAGCCAACCCGAAAATGACCGCAATGCGCATGTGCGTTTTCTGGTCAACCTTGCCGACCAGATACACCACCAGATAAACCCCAACCACTTCGATGACGAAGAACACCCATTCGGTTGCCCACTTCCACACAAAGCTGTGGATCAATGCCGAAATCCCACGCGGACTGGCAACCGTGGTCGAAAACCAGATACCAGGGCCGGTAATCGAGCCAATCACATAAGAAAATACCAGCAAAAACATGCCGTACTTTTTGATGTAATCGAGCAATTCCGGCTTGTCTTGCCGATAAGCCACTACCGCGAGGTAAGCGAACACCATTGCCGCGCCCACCGAGGTGTGGGATGCCAAAACGTG